>JAOQII010000045.1 GCA_026134025.1 Candidatus Syntropharchaeum sp. | reverse complement strand
TATAGAGATTTTACCGTTTTATCAGGGTGTATTTTTACAATGGCAGATACTGTAGTTGGTAAATAGATAAAAGAATGGGTTAGAAGATGTGGTTTATGTTGCGGTGGGGGTTAACCTATTTATACGATGATGCGATTTTCTTGTCGAGGATTGTGCCTTATCCTTTTCCGTAATCGTTCTTTTTGGCAGTATCACCTCAACACAACAACCGCTAGCACACCACACACTTCTCGCGACGCTTCTGATCCTCCACCCACTCCTTCGGAAAGATAGAGTACCCAATCGATCAGGCTACTAACCCTACTCCTCTCGCCTCAAACCAGCGTTCGCCACATCAACAACAATCGCATCCCCGCCATGAGCTTTGATCGCATCACAGACCGCTTCAACCGTATCCCTCTCACAGATTGTAACAATGCATCCTCCACCACCTGCTCCTGTGATCTTGGCTCCGAGCGCACCGTTTGATCTTGCAACATCAACAAGTGTTGAAAGCTTTAAAGATCCAACACCGAGAGCATCAAGGAGTCCATGATTTATGTTCATAAACTCGCCAACACGAGCGTAATCTCCCAATTTAAGATGAGAATACCCAAGCGTTGAGATCGTATCGATCGCGTCAAAGATCAGATCAACGACCTCGGGTTCCCTTGATCGAAGCTCACCCACGGCTTCAACAAGCTCTTTTGTCGATCCAACTGTTCTTGTATCCCCGATCACGATTGCGGGTTCGATCGTATCGAGAATACGAATAAGATCCGGGACAAGTACGATACCACCTACGGTCGAGACGAACGTGTCTGTTGGACTTGCAACACCCTGAACAGATTTTTCAACCTTGAAGGCGAGATTTGCGATCTTAGTTTTATTCAAATCACCATCAAATTCATCGTTCAGTGCACCCAACGTTGCAACCGTAACCGCAGCAGATGATCCAAGACCTGCACCGATTGGAATATCTGATTTAACATCAATTTCAACCCCTTTGACATCTTTGATAGCCGAAAAGACCTTTACAGCCTCCTTGATATAGCGTGTATCTGCGGCTGTATGATACATTGAACTATCAGATCTCTCAAAGAGCTCAACCCTTGTCCTGAGGTCAACAGCAACAGCCACCGCATGCTTACCATAGACCACAGCATGTTCACCGAAGAGATAGATCTTTGCAGGGGCAGAATATACAACCATAGACTTACACTCACCCAAACTCGAATAGTGTCTTCTGACCAGACTTTTTTGGTTTATCCTGTTTACCTTCAGTCGAGACAGGAGTAAGGGCAGGGATAGGGCTATCTGGGATCTCATTTTTGGTTGATGCGCTTTTGGAAAGAATATCTGAGAGCTTCACAATCTCCCCTGCCCTCTTTGTCGCTCTGCCTCCAATAATCAGGAGAACATCATCTTCATCCAGCCCAAGCCTTCCTGTCATCGCTGCTGCATCATCCGTATCTTTGAAAATTAATTTAAGAAGCGGAATCAATCTCCTTCTGCTGTATTCTTCAGATGTATGTGTGGTTTTTGCGATCTTCAATCCAAGTTGAATCTCACGTTTTCTTCTTCCCTTTGACTGTGATAGTCTCCTGAAATGCGAGGGGGGCTGGTACTTCACAAATGTCCGACTATCTTTTGCAGATTTTGAAATTGCCTGAACAGTCCCGCATATCATCAAGAAACTCGCGTATCTCCAGAATTTATAGTTCTGGCGCCGTTTCACCCTGCCGAGAAAGCGGTCGCTCCTTGAGAGATGATCCATCCCGTAAACAAGTGATTCCCCGGTTAACTGTCGGGGCATGTTCTCATCTATCCAGTGTATCAGTGTGTCTGGGGTCTCATCAAGACGGTAAGAGCTTTTGTAGATATCTTCCATATCTCCTCCTCTGAATATTGAGGATAAAAGGTTAAATATCGACTCACGCTTGTCTCGCCCTCCTGTTACAAGATCCTCCCGTGTGATCCTGTCTTTTCCCTCGGCTATCGCCTGAAGATCGTTTATCGCAGACCTGAGGTCGCTCTTTCCCTCAGCGATCTCTTTTAACAGAAGTTCATCACACGCTATCCCCTCTTTCTTGCAGATTCGCCTGAGCTGTGCCTGAATCGTTATTTTTCTAAGCGCTCTAAACTGTATTGTACCGCACTCAGCCTTAACAGCCTTTGAGATCCCGTATAGATCGTTTGCTGTTAAAATTATCGGATTATGGGTATTTCGTATGATCTTCAGGATCTCCCTTGAACCTCCAAAATCCGCTGTCCCATGTATGTTATCCGCCTCATCAAGGATGATTAACCTCAGCCGATCTTCAAAAAGTCCCCTGGATGCTGATGCAGCCCCTGCAACCCGTTTTATGATCCCTGCAGTCCGCTGATCAGATGCGTTAAGCTCGATAACCTCCCAGCCAAGATCGTGTGCGAGCGCGTGTGCTGCCGAGGTCTTACCAACCCCTGCACTTCCATACAAGATCACGGCATTGGTTGCTGGATTGCCTTCTACCCATCCCTTTGCCCAATTGAGAAGCTCTTCCTTTGCCTTATCGCTTCCAATAACTTCTGAAAGCGTTTTTGGACGGTATTTCTCGACCCATGCGACCGGTTCAGGACTCGTATTTTTTGTAGGCATCAATGATCTCTGATCCTTCAAGGAACGGCATATTATTTATCTTACCATACTCGATCGCATCTTCTTTCGAGAGTGCCTTTCCTGTTTTGTGATCAAGCATCTCGCATATCGCCATAGAAGGAGTGATGCCAGCCATTAATGCCATTGCAACCGATAACTCGGTCTGCCCTGTTCGTTCAAAAACAAGATCCTTTGCAGCCCTTAGAACCGCAACATGACCGGGTGAGCGGAAGTCATCGCTGAGTCTCACACCGTTGCCGTTTAATGACTTCTCGACGATTTCACCAAGCTTTCGTATCGTAAGTGCTCGATCGTTATCCGTAATTCCCGTAAAGGTCCCACGGTGGTTCACCCATATCGAGAAAGATGACTTCTTATCGTACGGGATATCGCCGATCCTCTCGGTTACCTCACCAAACACTTCGTCATCGCTACAGGATGCAAATACGCTCAAAATATCTGCCATAAATGGAAGTCCAAGTCGATCGGCTGATTTTGGGTGGATTGCAACACAGATCAGACCTCCCCCATCATTTCTTAGTCTGAAAACATCCTCGGGCGTCACCGCAGTGGCTGGGAAGACGATATCGGTCTCACCTTCTCTATCATCCGAGTCATATATCAAAATGGGTTTACCCTCTCTAAGGGCATCCTTTGCTTCTTCCATCCTGGGGTATGTGTAATAGCTCATATAAACACCTTCATACGAATTTTATCACCATCCGCGAGCGATAGGCTTTCTCTAAGGTTAACTGGTGCGAGGATCTCGATGATATCACCTGGATAGTGTGTGCGGTCAGGAATTATCAGAGCAGATCTGATATCCGCTATCTCACCAGAAAAGCATCTCCCACCACCAAATGTCCTACCATCAGCTTTAAAACCCGAGATAGGGATACCTTTGCGGTTGTCAAGCTTTTTTCGAAGTAATATACTCTCCTTTGTCAGATTTAAGTTTAAAGTGCCAGGAAAAGGCATAAACCCAAGTTTCTCACCAAACTGCTCCATATAACCGTCCTGAACGATGTAATACTGCCCTTCTCCAAGCCCAGTCGTGACAGAGCCTATCAACTCGATCATATCTTCCTTTCGCTCAAATATTCGCTGATATGTATAATATTCACCTCTCAGTACCTCAGCACCGAGATCTGTTATCGTCATCCACTGACCGTTACCATGGATTGTCCTTGAGATTAAACCCTCTTCGTCCAGCTCCTGAAGCCTCCTTGAAGCTGTCTGAGGGCTTAATTCGAGTTTTGTTGCAAACTCGTGCGAAGAGATTTTTATCGGAGAGTTTATACCCCCCATGAGTGCAAGTTGTTTCAGCGACTCTATATCTACCATCAGACCATCTCAATTTTGAGATGTGCCTCATAGTTAATAAAGTCTACGGTTTTTTGATCGCTCTTGAAGGATAAATTAACTTTTAATTATTTTGGGTGTATAGTAAAGCCTGATGAAAAAACGTGCTTTAGATAGGCCAGTCTATGTCGGCATCGGAGAGGATATCATCGATTTTGAGCCTATACGTGCTGTTACAATCATTCTGCAGACCTCGGGCTGCCACTGGAGGCGATGTAAGATCTGTAACTACTATCTCGATGCAGCACCCATCTCCACTCCCCCCACGGACGCGGATCTCATCTCACAGATTAAATATGCAATCTCACGGTTTCCTGAAGAGGACTTCATGATAAAGATATTCACCTCCGGCAGCTTCTTTGATAGACGGGAGATCTCAGAAGGTCTTCAGAAGAAACTCATTGAACACCTGTTGCAGAATCGCACAAAAAAGCTCATAATCGAATCAAGACCCGAATTTGTAACCCCAGAGGCGATAAAACCAGTAACAGAAATGTTTGAGAATTTTGAGGTTGCGATCGGGCTTGAGACAACATCAGATGAGATAAGAAAAGACTCGATCGATAAAGGCTTCAGTTTTGATGATTTCAAGCGTGCAGTAGAGGTTGCAAACGATAACGGTGCAGGTGTCAGGACATATCTTCTCCTGAAGCCACCATATCTCACAGAACGTGAGGCAATCGATGATATCATCAAATCCGCGAATGATCTTCTTCCATATACAAAAACAATCTCTCTCAACCTGACAACTGTAAGAGAACACACCCAGCTTTATGATCTCTGGAGAATGGGCTGTTACAGGCCTCCATGGCTCTGGAGTGCTCTCGATATCATGAAAAGAATCCGTGAGGATGTACGTTTCAGGGATATTGCGATAATTTCAGACCCGATCGCTGCTGGAAAACCATGGGGACCTCACAACTGCAAAAAATGTGATAAACTCGTCAAGGATGCGATAAGGCATTTCTCGATAACGCAGAATGTAGATGATCTCATCGGCATTGATTGTGGTTGCAGAAAACTATGGGAGAAAGTACTCGAACTTGAAAAGTTTACGCACGGTGTGCCGCTTCCCTGAGGCTTTTTAAGAAATCTCGAAGCCGCTTAAAATCCCCCTCATCATCCATGCCTTCTGATACAAGGTTTATAATCGCACTTCCGACGATCGCACCATCAGCGCCAGCTTTTATAATATTTTCGACCTGTTCTGGTGTTGAGATCCCGAACCCAACGGCTATAGGTATTCTATTGTCTGCAACAGTCTTTACATGCTGTATAAAATTGATCGTACCCTCATAAAGGCTATCTTTTGCACCCGTGACTCCGAGATGCGATACGACATAGAGAAAGCCTTTTGTATGCTCAATTATTCGATTCATACGAGCATCATCGGTTGTCGGCGCAACAACAAAGATGAGATCGACTCCATACTCCTCTGAGGCTCTCAAAAGATCGTCTGACTCCTCTATCGGGATGTCAGGTGCGATCAGACCTGAGACGCCAGCATCCACGCAGTCTGAGAGGAACTTATCGATCCCTCGCTGCAGGACGAGGTTGTAGTATGTCATAAAGACCTTTGGTGTGCCCTCGATCTCTGACGCTATCCTGAAGCAGTCATCTACACGGATTCCTGCCTTCAGCGCCCTATCAGATGCTGCCTGAATCGTTGCACCATCTGCTATTGGATCTGAGAAAGGAATGCCAAGCTCAAGTATATCAACCCCTCTTGCCACCTCTTTTGTGATCTTCAGGCTCATCTCAAGATTTGGGTCACCACAGGTTATATAACCAATCAAAGCTCCTTTTCCCTCAAGCTTTTCAAATGTCTCTTTAATCGACATACAGGCAAACCCCAACGCCGCCAGGAGGACTCGAACCTCCGACATTCTGGTTAACAGCCAGACACTCTACCAACTGAGTTATAGCGGCTTACACCCATAAAGCTTACCATAGAATTTAAAGTTAACTCCGTGAGTTGATGGAGACCATTTTTCAATTACAAAAACCATTTATACCTCAAACATAATTTATCCATAGGGCCCGTGGTCTAGTCGGTTATGACATCGCCTTGACACGGCGGGGATCCTGAGTTCGAATCTCAGCGGGCCCATTTTTGTATTGCAAGTTCTTTTTCCAGAGCAGGCTACCCTTTCATCCCTTGATAAGCGCCTGATACAGTGATCAGGGAGCTACAGACCTACAGGTTCTACAAAAAGTGTCTTTATCCACTTGCAAAAAGATCGGTTTGGCGAGGTTATCCGTGGCTGGTGTGATGGATTTGAAGCTCCGGATGTCACCGGTAACAAAACTTGTATAAACCTCGATCCAAAAAAGGGGTTGTTGAAACGTATGCTGGAAAAAAGTGTCAGGACAACGATCGATACCTGCTTAGATCTGAAAGAAGATGAAGATCTACTCATCATCACGGATACCGCTACCGCTCCCGTAATCGGAGATTCACTCCTCGAATACGCACACAGGAAGTCAAATGATGCAGTCCTTGTTCGGATGAGAGAACGAGATTACAACGGTCAGGAGCCACCCGACCTTATAAGAATAGCGATGCTCGGGGCTGATGCGATCATTGCAGCCACACGAAGATCACTGACCCATACCAACGCCCGAGTTGACGCATGTAAGAAGGGTGCAAGGATTATCTCGATGCCCGGGATCACGGAAGAGATATTTACGTCAGGTGGGATGAGGGCAGACTATATCGAGCTTGATAGAAGGATCAGGGATGTAAAATCGATATTCGAGAATGCCAGCGAGGTTAAGGTTTTAACTGACGCCGGTACAGACCTGACCTTCGATCTCTCGGGCTGTGAGTGGCATATCGACAGCGGCATCTGCCATGAGCCTGGTATTGGCGTAAACCTGCCGGCAGGTGAACTTTTCATCGCACCGAAGGATGTAAACGGGTTAGCTGTGCTTGATGGGACCGTGGCCGGGCTTGAGAATGAAGCGACCTACCTCAAAGTTGAGATAAAAGATCGGATGGCGGTCGAGATCTCTGGGACGGGCTCAGAAAAGCTCAAAGACCTCCTGGATCGAGAAGGGAGCAACGCATATAATATCGCTGAGTTTGGGATCGGTATGAACCCTAAAGCAAGCTTGATCGGAAATATTCTTGAGGATGAAAAGGTTGTGAGAACGGTTCACATAGCATTTGGTACAAACACAGCCTTCGGCGGTGATGTGGATGCTGGGATCCACCTGGATTGTGTAATAAAAGAGCCCAAGATCTACGTGGACGGAAAAAGGTGGAGCTGGTAACCATCACGCGATCAATCTCACGATCATCTGCTTAAGAAGCCCGTATTTAATCTTCTTTAGCCATCCATGCGCTTGATAGGTGATATCACCGTTTTTTAACGCCTCTGCAACCGCCTCAACCGGCGACCCTGATTTGACTATCTCTCGCATCGTGTCCTCGCTCATCCAGACGGTGGCTGAAGGCTTATCGAGTGCACCCTCCTGAAGGTGGGTAATTCTCGGACCGCCAAAGATCACACCGATCGTCGTTGTCCCACCATTGCTCATACTGATCTCACAATTTATACGCTCTCTACCATCTAAATGCTGCAGAAATTTAGGTAGATTACCGATGTAGCCATTGTACGCATCTTTCCATTCATCGACCTCCTCAAAGAACGTCTTATTGGATTCTTCAGACCCTGATACGAGGGGTAAGAGCGATGTCACCAGAAGAATCCCGAGTGCAAGAACAACAATAGGTCGAATACGTCTCATATTTTCTATTGGATTATCATTATATATACTTCTTTCTCTTAGGTAATTCATGGAAGTTGAGGATACGTTCTGCGAGGTATTTGATGGGCGTTTTGTCAGGCTGATCGTGACCGCATCTGATTTTAAGAGACTGAAACGGGCAGTTTATTCCTCGACTGCGCTCCCTTCAACGGTCTTTGGGGAAGCAGAAGGAGGTCTTGAGAGATGGCTTGGAACCGATGAGACCCCTGATGGGAGAAAGGGTGCGATAATTCAGATCTGGGTGAATGATAAAGGAGATTCAAAGGAAGTTCTTGAGTTTGAACTCTCAAAGCGTATACGGCAGGGGATACTCGTCGTTCCAACGACCTCGATCTTCAACGCACTTGAATCAGAATTGACCATCGATATCTGGGATCGTGTGGGACATTGTGGTGATGGATACGAATGGGAGGAGGAGCGTTTTGGACGGAACGTTATTAACATCCCGCTTATGATGGGGGAATTTCTCATTGAACGAAATTTAGGTGTTAAAAATGGTTTTATGGGTGGGAACGTCTGGTTTTACTGCGATTCAATCGAGCATGCAATTGAGATCGGAGATAGAGCAGTTTCCGCAATCGAGGACGTTGAGGGTGCAATCACTCCATTTGATATCTGTTCTGCGGGTTCAAAGGTTGAGACGAATTACCCTGAGATTGGTCCAACAACAAACCATCCCTACTGCCCAACACTTCGTGGAAAGATCTCCGACGTGAAGGTGCCTGATGGGGTGAGATCGATACCAGAGATCGTTATAAACGCAAGAACAATCGAGGAGATTAAGATTGCGATGAGGGAAGCGATAAAGGCAGTCGATTCGATGGATGGGCTTCTGGGCATCTCTGCTGGAAACTACGGAGGTAAGCTTGGGTCACACCGGATATATCTCAGAGCTCTTTGAGGGGTTTTGAAGATGTTGCTACAACCTTGAAACCTTTCCCAATCTTTCCAGATGCATCATCCCACTCAAATCGCAGATCCTCGACTCTCGCACTCTTAGGTCCATGCTCTGTGAATCTAAGAAGCTTCTCAAGTTTATCCTTCGCACCTTCTGCAACAACCTCGACTCGCCCGTCATAGAGGTTTCTGACCCAGCCATCAAGACCCAGCTCTTCACCTCGTGATTGGGTTGTGTACCTGAAGAATACACCCTGCACGCGACCACTCACGATTATATGTATCCTCGAACGCTCACCTGGCATAGCTCAAGATATTTTTTGGTGTCATTTCCTAAAAACTTTTCACAGATGAGAATAGCAAACCCACAATCTTTGCCTCTGAGATGGAGATGCGTTTTCTCAAGAAGGATTTTTATCCCTGACGATATACCCTCCACTCACACCAGCAATCGTCAGGATGAGGATCCGGCGGGGCGGTTATAGCAGATACTTTGAGTACTGGATCGACTTCATCTGCAAAAGCCTCAAAATATACGATCCCAGCTTCTTTGCAGGGGTACTCTGGTAGACCCTTATTCAATCTTGCTCGCTGAGCTGAACAGGATCGATTCCTGAATATCGCCTCACTCTCATCGAGTTTCACGATCTCAAAGTGCTCGAGAAAATTCTCTGGTACAAACTCAAAGAGCTTCATAAAGCCTGATATGCCCTTCTCATCTCCAAGGATCTTTTTAAGCTGCTTTGCATGTGATCTCCCAACAGCCCCCATAATCTTCAACTCGATCGCAAGCGCGGCATCAAGTCCATATATCTCTTCTATCGCAGCCCGCCAGCGTTGATGCGAATTTCCCCAGAACCAGGCAAAAGTATTCATCAAAGCTTCAAGTTCATCAACCGTTCTTTCAACCATAATAAATCCTCTCTACTTCACCTTCCGTGATAGCCACACACACCTATAAAAAGCGCTATGCCATACCATTCATGACCTACGAGATCGTACGGCTCAAAACCCCACCGATATATATGTTCTCCAGTGAGAAATGCTCCAACAAGAACCATAACAGTACCCAGAAGTCGCAGTTCATAGGCATTCATAATATACTTACTTCTACCTCCTAAGTTTTAAACCCTGCTATAAACCCTACTACTGAATTTTATCTAAAGAGAATTTTTGAAAAACTCTCCACTCTCAGACCCCATCAAATTAACAAACAAATCAAAAATCTTCCTGTATGAGGCGCATCTCACCTCTACACCCATCTCCTACCTGCGGTAGGACTGGTCCGACTGAAAGTCGGACATTTTGCCTGAGTTAAGCTTTCGGAGAGCCTACGATGCAACCTTCATCACCGCAGATCCAGGTCTCAGCAATAGGCAGATAAGCCCCGTGGTGATAAGGCGCAGACGAGAAGGAGCAGAGATGGAAGATGGGCAAAGAAGAACAGCAAATCCTATTTTGGGTACAAACTCCACTCAAAGATGGACAGTAAAAAGCATTTGAAATAAATACTAGCATATAATGATACTAATTTAGTGTATTTTCTAATAATTATATCAAAAACCTGAATTTATTTTTTTACCAATCTTTACACCAGGGAGGTATCTCACTCCCATATTTCATAAAAATATTTTACAAAATCGAGAAATTATCAAAAATTTTTCACCCAAGACCAAACGATCTTCAAAGATCGGGCTGAAAGGTTTAAATCTTTAAAGGAAAGAGGTAAATCGATTAAACCGAGAATAAAACGCTAAGATCCGATCGATTTATATAGTAGTAAGAAGAAAAGTAGAAACAGAGTTGTTAAGGTGAATGGCAGGCTGAAAGGTCTGGCGGACACCAGAACCTCTTGACGATAATCATCCGACTTGTGAGGGGTGATATTCGTTTGGAAATCTATATAAGCAGATAAGTAAAAGTATGAAAGGAGGTGAAATTGAATGAAAGTGATTAGAAAAGATATACGAGAGGATGAGGAGGCGGTTTCGCCGGTCATCGGTGTTATTCTCATGGTTGCGATCACGGTCATACTTGCAGCGGTCATCGCGGCGTTTGTCTTCGGTATGGGGCCACCTGAGCAGAAGTACAATGTGGCATTCTCGACGAGTACAAATTCAAGTGGTGCTTTTATCACCCTGCATGATATGGGCGGTGCAACCGAGGTGATTGTGACAGGGACAAGTGTAGACGGCACTGCGAAAACAGCAAAATGGGGTAATGGTACAGCTTACAGTAACAATAAGATATCTGTCGGCGATGTCCTATATATTCCAGATGCAACGCGTGGAACCCACCTTATTGTGTACGGTACTGCAGAAGGTGCTGACCAAGTCTTCGTTGACG
>JAOQII010000044.1 GCA_026134025.1 Candidatus Syntropharchaeum sp. | reverse complement strand
GATTTCTTTTCCTAATATAATCATTATGAAGTCTCTGATCGATTATTTTTTTGAATGAAGAGTATGCAAAGGTTGAACGTCCAGGTGTAAGTTTGCACATAATAGATCCCCTGATTAACTGTAACGACCGTGGCAAGAGCTGGTGTGAAGATGATATTCACTGCATTTGCCTTTGATCTTTAATTTGGTGATAAACAGGGAATATCAGCAAAATTATCCTGTATACCACCCATTCTTGAAGTAAAGTCTATTTTAAGTTTTAAGTGATGTATATGGGGGTAAATCAAAATGCTCAGTAGTATTTTCTTATGCCCTGATCTCCCTCATCGATACATGAACTTGCTCCTTGACGCGATCGATCGCATCAGCAAGCGTTGATAATATCTCCTCTCTGTGCGCGCCTGCAACTACAAAATGAGCGATCTGCTCTCCGACGTTGAGCCTCCCCCTATTATGCTCAATTTTAACCTCAACGATCCCTTCACGTTTCTTGAGATCCTCTGCTATCTCATTGAGCTTACCCTCGATAAACGCATCCGAACAGTCAAATTCAACCGCAATAACACCAGGATCCCCCCTAACGAAACCTGTGAAGGTCGCGATTCCACCGATTCTCGGATCACTCATTCGACTCGTCCCTGCTTAAGATCCTCACTGAGTCACCTCTTACTGTGACTGGGATTGGTACCATTGCTTCAAATAGTTCGATCGTGATCTCCTCATGCGTCTCATCGACCCGTTTTACGATCGCTCGCTCGCCCTTGAACGGCCCTGAGATAAGCTCAACAATGCACCCCTCTTCTATCCCGGTGACCGTTGGTTTCGGTGTGAGAAAGTGTTCTACCTCAGATATATCTGAACTTCCGGCAACCCGCACCCTGGCGTAGGGTATGGTCTGGATCGCCTGATCGATGAGGTCAGGATCGGTTGTCTCGATGAGGATATAACCTTTAAGCTCATCTGGAGCGAGGATTGCCCTAACGTCGCCTTTTTTCTTCTTGACATACGCCTCGATCGATCTGGCTACCGCTCGCTCCTGGTTTACCGTTGTCTTGACCGCGTATATATCCGCCTCAGCAACCTCTTCTTTCATCATAGACTCCAGCCATTATCAATAGAGATTCCCGGGTAGCACCGTGACGAGTAGGTATATTATAAATCCAAGGACCCCAATCAAGATTAGACCTGCGCCTGCTATCTTGGAGATCATGGTAAATTCCTCTCGGGTGGGCTTTCTCGCAAGTTTCAGGACACGGAGATACTCATTTATCGTCTCAGATACCCTTGCTGAGATATTCTTTGTTGATATATCTAATGCCATTTTTTACTATCCGAGATAATCGATCCCATATTTGGATTTGCTCCACTCTCGCTTACCATACATCTGTGAGGACTTGACCCCTGTAACAAGCAGCATCGTTCTGACGTGCCCCTCTAACTCAGGATCGACCTGTACACCCCAGATGATACGTGCGTTCCTATCCACACGCTTGTATATCTCCTCAACAACACCTTCAGCCTCCTCTATCGTCATATCCGTACCCCCACAGACATAGACGAGCGCTGCTGACGCACCTGAGATATCAAGATCAAGTAGAGGACTGCTTAACGCCCTTTTTACTGAATTAACTGCTTTATCCTCACCTTCTGCCTCGCCAAGACCCATCATCGCCACGCCACCCTTCTGCATGACAGTTCTCACATCAGAGAAGTCGAGGTTGACAAGCCCCGGTCTTGTGATAAGCTCTGTTATCCCTTTTATAGCCCGCATTAGGATCTCATCTGCAAGCTTGAACGCAGCGGTCAGTGGCAGATTCGGACCAACCTCAAGAAGCTTATCGTTCGGTATGACAATAACGGTATCTGAAACATCTCGCAACCGCTCCAATCCTGCATCTGCATTGGCTCTTCGAACTTCCCCTTCTGCGGTAAATGGCATCGTTACAACCGAGATGGTAAGTGCTCCAGCTTCCTGTGCCGCCTGCGCAACGACGGGCGCTGACCCTGTCCCCGTGCCACCGCCAAGACCACAGGTGACAAAGACCATGTCCATACCCTCAACTGCGGCTCTTATATCATCCTCGTTCTCCATCGCAGCTGCCTCACCGATCTGTGGGATGCTACCCGCACCGAGACCTCGTGTAGTCTTTTTCCCGATCAGAATCTTTCTATCCGCATCGACACAGAGAAGATGTTGAACATCGGTATTCAGGGCATAGAGATAAGCTCCATGTATCCCATCTTCAGCCGTTCGCTGGATTGTATTTGTCCCCCCACCACCGCATCCGACGACACATATACGGGTCGTGAGGCTCTTAAGTAGCTCTTCAAGTTCGGCATCTGTTGAACCAAACTCCTTGCCGTTGAACTCAACGGGTGTATGCCGTTTACTCTCATTCCTTCTCGTTGCTTCAATATTTGGTGATTGATTAGCCCGAGAAATTGCCTCATTAACGATTGATTTCATGAAATCCTCCTCACACATTTATAACTGTGGATTTAGTATTTATCTTTTACCCTCACAACAATTTCAATTTACCTGTGACCCTATCGAGAAGTTCAGCCTTTTCAGGACCAAGACCCAGTGCTGTAACCGTTCCTGGCGGGATCTCTGTCAACCCTGCATCCACAACCACGGCTGACGGAATTCCAAGTTTTTCTGCGTGATCCTTCAAAGAATAGATATCCTTCACACCATCAACGAGAAGCGCAACCTTCTTCTGACCTTGCCGCATCCACTGATATCTTGCAGACTTTGAAGACCGCTCAAACGCAAGTATCGCGGCGTGTGATGCCTGAACCGCGATCTTACCCCTGGAGAGCTTCAGATCAGATCGGATAACGATACACTGTTTATACTCAGACAGGTCTCCTCGAAGGCGCTTCAAAAACGGCATCACTCACCCCGAAGAACGCTCAATATGCAACGATGAACCTCTTTTCTCGTTGTCCCAACGAAAGAGATCCCCTTAACATCAGCAAGCGCCTGAATCGGCTTACCCTCTGTGTCGGTCAGGATGCCTCCAGCCTCTCGCAGGATAAGCGATGATGCCATTATGTCATACCCGTTTATCAGGTCTCTAACCTCAACGATCCCATCGAGCGCCCCCTCTGCGAGAAGGCACATCTCTATCGCTATACTCCCAAGAACCCGTATTATGTTCTCTCTTCCAAGCTCCAGAACCTTTGGCGGAAGGTTACGCACTCCATAGCTGTACAGGCAGAAGACGCGCTTGATACGGTGCGCTGTATCAATTGCCCCTGCATTCAACTTTTTATCATCCAGAAACGCACCCCTCCCACGTACAGCGTGATATGTTCTGCCATAAACAGTCTTTACAACACCGATCGTGATATCATCGAACCCAACATCCAGAACCTTTGGTGCATAGGCTATAGAGGTACAGAAGAAAGGGATACCACGTGATGCATTGGTGGAGCCGTCAACAGGGTCGAATACCAGCGTGAACTCAGGATATCCCCCCTCTGGAAGAACTCTATCTCCAAGCTCTTCAGATATTATCCTTGCAGATAGGCCTTTTTCAAGAAGATAAGCTTCAAGCGCCTCCTCTGCCACCATATCGAGCTTCCTTGTAACGTCACGGGTTCGCCTCTTAACGACCCTATCATAGTCATCGGAATTGGCGATGCAATCCCTGACGCTGGATATGACCGTCTCTGCAAGTTCAAGGAGAAGATCTTTCATCTCGTTGGTTGCTGTCATCATCGAATCTCCTTTACCATAAAAGCTCCCAGATCTTCATAACCTTTTCTTCTGTAATACCCCCGAACTCCGATACCACTCATCACAGCAATCCGAGAATATCCCTGATTCAGGGAGATCTCCTCTGCTTCAGCGAGAAGCTGCGCTCCATGACCCTTATGCTGCCAACCCTCTGCTGCTACATCATCGAATGGGGCGATTGGACCATAGACGTGAAGTTCTCTGATTAAAGATGCTCCTTCAAGCTCACGCATGAATGGCGCGGATGGAAATCTCAACCTTATGAATGCAACAAGCGTATCATCTCCCTCACACACGATCGATACGAAGTTTTCAACGCCATCGCAGCATTCATAGCGTTCAATCTTAAGCGATAGATCGCCAGGCTCAAAACCTTCGTTATCGAGTCTCCGATGTCCAACCTCTCTGCAACGGATACACCTGCATCGCTCTCCCCTTCTGTTCATCCTTTCCCTTGCAATCTGCCTTAAGTTGCTTTTCTTAACACCTGCAAGGATCTTTTCTGCTGGAATATCGCGCTGAACCCGTTGAAGCCTTGTCCATGGTGGGATCATCGGCTTGATCCTCGATATAAGCTCTGCTGCCGCCTCTGTTCCAAGCGGCTGATACTCACCTCTTCTCCAGAGTTTCTCAAGATCCGAGCCCTCAACAACGAGCGTAGGGTAAATTTTCAGATAATCGGGTATGAAATTGGGATTATTAAATATCTCCTTGAAAGCTGCGATGTCTTTATCTAAATCCGATCCAGGGAGCCCGGGCATCATGTGAAAACCCACCTTGAGGGCTGAATCTCTCAAACGCCTGTTCGCCCCGATGACATCACCTCGGGCGTGTCCGCGATTGATGATCTTCAATACAGCATCATCGGTATGCTGGATACCAAGTTCGACCTTTGTAACACCCAGATTGAGCATCCTCTCGATCTCGCTTTCGCTACACTGATCTGGGCGTGTCTCAAATGTAATACCAGTATTTCTCACCCCTGCCGCCTCATTCATCTTCTGGACTTTCTCCCATCTCAGGTTGCGATTAGTATTCAGATTAGACGCGCAAAAATCGTTCATCGCTTCTATCGAGCGTCTTACAAACCACTCCTGGTAATCAGGAGGGCGTGATGTGATCGTACCGCCCATGATGATCAGTTCCGCTTTGTTAACATCATGTCCTATCTCGCTCAGCTGCCTTAGCCTCGCTTCGACCTGTCTGTATGGGTCAAATTCATGCTGTAATCCCCTCAAAGCGGCGGGCTCATGTCCTGTATAACTCTGCGGTGATTCAAAGATGGAATCAGGACCTCCAGGACATACAAGGCACTTTCCGTGGGGACATGGGTAAGGGGAGGTCATAGCAGCGATGACTGCAACACCAGAGATCGTTCTGACCTTCTTTCTCTTCAAAATATCGAGAAACCAGGGCTTGAGCGGTAAACCCTCGATCTTAATCAGCTCTTTTATTATATCGGAGTTTCTTGGAAGGGTGTTTAGCTTATACTTTGATCCAACCTCTTTTTTCATCCTGTTAAGGTCTATATCCCTCTTTTTTCCAGCTGTAAAATCGTTTGAGATTTTTTTGGCGATTGCCGCGCACGCTTCTTGATAGAAACTCATACCTGATTAACCGTTATATTTTTATAGTATAAATGAGTTGAGGGGGTGAGGTGAGTAATAAGATGACAAACTTCCCTGCAACTGTGATTGGTATTCTGGCTGTGATCGCTGTACTTCTTCCTGGCCAGTTTCTTGGTAGTATGACGGCAGAACTTACAACGCTCGTTGTAGGACTGGGTTTGATCATATTTGGAACGATGATCACGTTCCAGTGAGATCTATTTAACCCCCTAATTTTTTTATGGCTCATCAGATAGGGGCATATAATGGCATTATTCGATAAAAAATCTCCTGAGAGGCGAATAGACTGTCCAAGATGCTTTTGTAAGACCACGGAAGAGGAGGTCGAGGTTTGGGGTCCGAACATAACAATCGATAGATGCCCCGAATGCGGCGGGGTCTGGCTTGATAAGGGTGAGCTTGCTATACTTCTCAAAAATAAGAAGCTTAGCGACTATCTGACAAAGGAAATCGGCACGCAGTCAAAGAGCGAACTTGTATGTCCAAAATGTGGTGGTTTGATGGATATCGAGACCGCTGAGGGGATTGAGGTCGATGTCTGCCTCACATGCAACGGGGTGTGGCTCGATTTTGGGGAGATGGAAGCGCTTGAACGTCTACCCAAGGACTTTAGAGGCGATGAGCTTGCAAAGGCAGAGGAGCGATGGGAGGAGTTGAGCAGAAAAGAGAGGCGATCCGTACTATCTGGACTTTTCAGGAAGTTGCGATGAATACACCCTTCCAGATCGTTCATTCATCAAAAGATCCCGCAGGTTCAAGGATCGCACGTTTCATCCGAGAAGCGGGTGAAGAAGTCCTCACGCTCGAAGAGGATCTGCTCTACATGGAAAAAGAGCTTGAAACAGACTTAATCGTCTTTGCATCCCGCCATAAGTCCGAGAGTGGTAAGCCCTCCTTCACGGTTCATGCGCCAGGTAACTTCAATCGCGCAGATTTTGGCGGAAAACCCTCGACGCTTGGCATGGCATCAGCGATTGCGAACCGCACATTTCTCGAGGAGTTTCATCGACGTAAAGTCAGTTTTGACGCGTTTGATATCTCACTTGAGGTAACACACCACGGACCCACGCTGGATACGCCATCGGTCTTTGTTGAGCTTGGAAGTTCCGAGAAAGAGTGGGGGAACCTCGATGCTGCAAAACTTGTCGCAGATGTGATCGTGAATGGTGTGAAGCGGCTCGGCGAGGAGGAAACCTGCGAGATTGCGATCGGATTTGGTGGAGGACATTACGCGCCTAAGTTTACACGAGAAGTTATGAAAGCAGGTTCTGCGATATCTCATATCTGTCCAAAATACCAGTTTGAGCACCTCACACCTGATATGATAGATGAAATGCTAAAAAAGACGGTTGAAGAGGTTGAGATCGCGCTCATCGACTGGAAGAGCTTCAGGAAAGATGAGAGAAATCGTTTAATCAGGATTATCGAGGCATCAGGCATTGAATGGAGGAGGGTTTAGTTCTATTTTCTCCATGTAATCAGGTCACCTTTCAGCTTTACCACATTGTTCTTCTTGAGCACCTTTGCGATATCTTCTGCCACGAGCGATGCGTTAAGATCGAGAAGATGTCGCTTGCCGATTTCAACCTCAAAAATACACTCACGCTTAAATTCATCGAGGCTTAGCTTATTTGATGAGGAAGGCGGATCAAGCAGGTGATCGATCAGCATCGCAAATGAACTGAGCTTTTCATACTCATCATAATACTCATCCATAAATTCATCATCGACGTCTGCAACAAGCGGTGCGGTAAACTCATCGACATAGAGATCAAAGCAGCGTTCAACCTCGACCGATGTCACAACCCAACAGTGTTCATTATCAGGATCATATAACTCAGGACGAATCGGGATACGCAGTACCGGATCATCGAGCCGATCACCTATCTCCTGGCCCGGCTTATAATCTTCAAGCCCATTGAGTATGAGGGTCAAAACAGCGAAACTGGATGCGTTCATCAACTCTGAAAACGCCTCCCATTCATCCTCTACAATCTCACCAAGCCGCTCTTTCTCATCATCAGGGATAGCTGCCCAATCGCGACCAAGTTTAATCAGTTCATCTTTTTTATCGCCCAGTGATGGGCTAACTTCAGAAGAAAATCGCTCTCTAAATGCTTCCTCGTCTGAGATTTTCTCGGATGTAACCTTTCGCAATGCATCCAGATATCTTTCATACCTTTCAAGATCCTCTATATCCTCCAGTTTCAGATCACTGAGCTTCCCTTCCATGTGTAATAACTCATCCACCGATGCACGGATGGAAGGCTTAAGTTCGACCTTCATTCCCGCACCTTTCAGGTAGCCTGCAATCTCTCGCGCCACATCCTCGTCATACTCTCCAAGCTTGAACATGAGAGGGATCTGGCTGGATGAGACTTAAGCGTTTCGATCCACGCCCACACGTTCGATGATCATCCTCGCAACCCCGGCTTCCTCCTCTACCACCTCAAACGCCTCGATAATGATCTCGCCATTGAAGTTTGGCCCTCCAAGAACAAGACTCTCAAACTCCCCACCTTCGCCCGCAATATTTATTCCAAGCCTTTCATTGAGCCTGACAAGCGTATCAACATCCAGATCTGTTATCTCACGCCCGAGCCATGAACCGTCGAGCCCATCTGATGCGACAGCACTGAATACGATCTTAAATCCAGCTTTTAAGATCTCTCGCATCTCACGTTCCTGATCTATATGCCATAGCGGTGAGAAAACCTTCAAACCAACCCTATCTGCGATCATCTCAATCCGTTCCCGCTGATAGTTTGAGTATAAAGCCCCTGTGACAATTCCTTCGATTAAATATTGATCCTTTGCCCGCAAGAGCGCCCTCTCAAGATCCTGAAGTTCATACCCCTCTTCTCCAGCGGTATCTTCGAGAAGGAGCGGTATTCCAAGAAGCTCGGCCTGTTTGGGCACGAGATCGATCGCCGGGGTGTGAAACATATAAGATGCTGGGTTTTTGCTCCTGAGCGTGATCAGACACTCAACAGCGTAATTCTGCATCTGCATGAGATGCATCGCATACGTACTATCCTTTCCTGAGCTATAGAGTACCCCAAGCCTGAGATTCTCCCTGCCAAGAAACCCTTTCAGGTACTGACTCTTCGATTTGAAACCTCTGGATCTTGCAAGCCGCTTGACGCCTCGGTCAAACCCGCTACCATACTGTGCCGCGGTCTTTTTTCTGTATGCAAACACCTCAGCAACCCCAATATCAACTGCAACATCTCTAAGTATCACTTTATGTACATCCTGATCTATCTTGAGTGATGGCGGGATCTGGAGGGCATATTCGATGATTGCAGGGTCAAGAAATGGCATTATAAATTCTATTCCCTCATTTGATCCGATAACATCATCTCTGTAGCCGTTTCGTTCATAATAGGAGAGCATATCAGAGAAACAATCCTTGTTGATATCACAAGATGCTTTGTGCCTGCTGTACCCTCCAAAAAGCTCATCAGCCCCATTTCCAACGAATATCTCCTCTATACCATCTTTTTTAGCCTCGCGTATCGCGATAAGAAGGGGCAGGCCAACACCAACTTTCATCGCACTTGAGTCCTCGATAAGCCCGACAACCTCCTCTACATAGCACGCTAAATCAGCCATTCCAACCTCTATCACCTTGAGATTTAATCCATGAACGTGGCTTGCGTTCTTTGCAAAACTGATATCCTTCGAACCTTTCATACCTGCACAATAGCATGTAAAGCGATCTGGTGAGACATATTGCTTTATACAACACGCAAGAAGCGTTGAGTCGAGACCTCCTGAGAGAAGAAGGCCAAAATCTCGATCTGGAATCTTTGATTTTACAGATCTCAGTATAAGCTCTTTAAGCTCATCCCTGATCTCATTCCTCGCCTTTTTAAGCTCCTTCAGTTCTGGAAAAAACTTCCTGTTATCGCGTGTGACCTTATCCGCTTTGATATTGTATGATACGACCTCTCGCGGATTTAACTCGAATATCCCAGTGAACCCAAGCTGCAGGAGGGCTTTTCGCTCAGATGCAAAGGCAAATCCGTGTGAGAGGCTATAGAAGAGTGGTTTTACCCCGATAACGTCGCGTTCGATCGTGACCTTATCCGCTTCCCATCTAACCCGGGCGTACCCTGCACTGGAGCGATCCTCTGCGACGATAATCTCTCCGCTTCTGGTTATCTCACCGAGTGCTGAACGATTCGTCGAATAGATCTTTGATAGATCCAGACCCCTTCTTTCAATGGTCTTAAGACCTTCTAATACAAGATCATAAGCAAGATCGTGATTAAATATCCCAACAATTCCTGACCTACGCTCACCTCCTCTCAAATAGATATTTCTTCTGTCTGAGTGATAAAACCCTGATACCTTCTACCCTCAGCCTATCTGAAAGCTCACGATCGTTCGTGAGAACTGCTGCCCCCTCCCGTATTGCAGATTCAAGGAGAAGATCGTCGGCTGTACCTTTTCCTTCTATAACCTTACATCTTTCAAGAAGCGATGATGCAAGGTTGAGTGCGGTCCTATCTTCTCCCTTGAGTGTACCTTTGAGGGATTTGAGTTCGTCTAAAACCGCATCAACGACCAAAAACTCATGATACCCCAGCCGCTCAAGCTCGGCGAATATATCAACCCACCGTATCATCAGGAGTCCGCTGGTATCAAGCAGAACCTTCACTTCGCGATGACCCCAGCCCCGATGAGACGCCATCTCGTCCCGATCCTTCGGCTTATCGCAACAGGTGAACCGACCTCGGCGCATACAGGACGCTTGAGGACGACCTCGGCATCCTCATCGCGTGCACTCTTCACAATTCCGACCGTTGTCATTGTACCGATACTCAACATGAGTGGTTCGTTGGATCTTAGCGGCTCAACCTTCTCCTCTGCATCAGATCCCACGACCTGATCGAGGAGGCGTACATCCATCGCAAAGCTCTCCCATACAGGAGGGAGTTTTCCAGGAGTGCCTGCAACCTGTCCAACAAGCGCATCCCCTTTTGCAAGGAATGGATCGAGCTTTGTCCCAACCGCTATCAGACCACCTGGTGTCGCCATCTTAATCGTCTTTCCGCTCGACTGAATCTTTGTTACAGTACTCTTAAGCGGTAACCACTCTTTCCTACCCTCGTGCTCTACTGCTATACCTGGTCTAATCTCAATTCCATCCTTCGGTGCGAGGGTACCTCTGGAGAGCGAGCCTCCAAGAACACCTCCCTGAATTTTTGTATAGGGCGTTCCTGGCTTGTTGACATCGAAAGAACGGGCTATAAACATGTGTACTTCCCCCTCTTCAGATTCAGCGTCTGGGGTTGGTATCACTTCTTCGATCGTCTGGATTAAGACGTCAAGGTTTGCGTTATGCTGTGCAGAGACAGGGATAATCGGCGCATCTTCTGCAACCGTCCCTTTTATAAACTTCTTTATCTGGCCATAGTGATCTATCGCCTCATCTCGTGTAACGAGATCGACTTTATTCTGGACGATGACGATATTTTTAACCCCAATGATATCGAGTGCCATCAGATGTTCCTTTGTCTGCGGTCTTGGACACGGCTCACTTGCTGCTATAACAAGGATCGCCCCATTCATGATCGCTGCCCCGGATAGCATCGTCGCCATCAGTGTCTCATGCCCAGGGGAGTCGACGAAAGAGATCGATCGAAGCAGATCAGTCTTTCTGCCGCAGATCTCACATTTCTCCTTGACCGTGTAGCAGGACGGTTCAGGGCATTTTGGACATTTCCTGAATGTAGCATCTGCATAGCCCAATCTGATCGAGATGCCACGCTTCAACTCCTCGCTGTGCCGATCGGTCCAGACACCCGATAATGCACTCACCAGGGTCGTTTTCCCATGATCGACGTGCCCCACCACTCCAATATTAACACACGGTTTCAATCATTCATCTCCTCTTTTAAGAATTACCCTCAGGTTGATATGGCTATTACTGTTGTAACCTATTTATATCTACCGTAAGCCTCTACCCGTGGTTTAAAAAAGATGCGTTACGGTTATGGTTACTGTGTTATCTGAAATTTTTTTCGCCTCATATCTGCTCCTCCAATAAACTTTCCATCATCAAAACAAAGTTACCAAAG
>JAOQII010000043.1 GCA_026134025.1 Candidatus Syntropharchaeum sp. | reverse complement strand
GGGGAGGTTATCAAGATCGGTGAACCTTCAGAGATTATCAGGCTATTCAAGGATAGAGAGGAGGTTATGGGGGTGTAGGATAAAATAAATGATTCAGAATCTCGGTTTTATCGGCGGTGGCAGAATTGCAGAGGCGATAATAAGAGGCGTTCTTAAAAGAACGTTGCTCGAACCAGACGCGATTATGGTGAGTGATATCTCAGAATCCAGACTCGAAGATCTAAGATCCGCGATCGGCGTCAGGATCACAGACGATAACCTGAAGGTACTTCACGAACGAGATCTTGTCATAATCGCTGTAAAGCCACAGGTGATCGATGAAGTTCTTGGTGAGATCTCATCCGGGATCGAAGCAAGGCATCTTCTGATTTCAGTTGCAGCAGGTATTAAAAGTTCGCGTATCGAGTCTGATATCGGAAAAGACATACGGGTTGTGAGGGTTATGCCAAATATCGCAGCAATCGTGGGCGAGGCAGCGAGTGCGATCTGTAAAGGGACTCAATCAACCGATTCTGATCTTGAAATTACAAAAGAGATATTTGAGGCTGTTGGACGTGTTGTAATCGTCGATGAGTCCAGGATGGATGCTGTTACAGGCTTAAGCGGGAGCGGTCCAGGGTTTATCATGCCAATCATCGAAGCACTCGCAGATGCAGGGGTTCATGAGGGGCTTGATCGTGAGACCGCACTTAAGCTTGCAGCACAGACGGTTATTGGTGCTGGTAAGCTCGTTCTTGATACACGTACACATCCTGGGGCGTTGAAAGATATGGTAACCTCACCTGCTGGTACAACGATCCAGGGTATAAAAGCGATGGAAGAGGGAGGCGTGAGAAACGCTGTGATGGATGCTGTAATACGGGCTACAAGAAGAAGCAGGGAGCTGTGAATCTATCAGAAAGAATCAAAAAACTCCTCTATCATCTCTTCCCACTCATCGGTTATGATTACCCTGAAATCGGAAGGGAAGCAGTCGAGGTACTTTCGCATCCCGAACCTATCATCCATCAGAACAATCACCCCACGATCATCCTCACTCCTGATACACCTTCCAGCAGCCTGTAATACCCGGTTCATTGCAGGATAGGTATATCCATAAAGATTTCCGCGCCCGAACTTCCTGTTATAGTACTCGATCAACGATTTGACCTCGATCGATGGTGGGCTCAAAGGAACGCCAACGACAACCACGCCGTCGAGTGCATTCGCTGCATAATCGATGCCCTCGGCAAACGAACCACCCATAACACCTGTCAGGATGCCACTTCCCTGCTCTTTGAGGCTCAGCAGAAGATCATATACCTTATCTTTGTCCTCCTTTCTCATCCCCCGATCTTCTCTGATGATTCGCTTCTTCGAGTTCAGATACGGGATGACCGACTCCATTATCATGTAGGATGGGAAGAAGACGGCAAGATTCCCTGGTATGAGAGCTGCGACGGTACTTATACGATCCCCGATCTTTCTGTACATCGTCTCATCTCGCTTTGAGTAGAGCGTTGTTATTCCCGGTACTGCTACGATGAGACGGTTTTTCTTTGGGAATGGTGACTGATACGAGGTTAAAATTGATCTTCCCTCCTCGATCCCAAGTAGATCTCTCGTCATCTCAGGATACAGCGTCCCGCTCATGAGAACTGAGGAATGGATCTGGTCAAATATCTCTCTTGAAAGAATCGATGGATCGAGAAGTTTGTGAGAGATACTTGGTCTCTCCTGATTCTCAAATATTCTCACAGATGCATCCGTTGTTTCTGACCACCCTTCAAGAAAGGCTGCGATCTCTGACAACGCCGATCGGTAAGCGCCTTCCTTCAGGATCTCTCTCCCGGCACCTGCAAGCAGTTCAAGAAACTCATCGATACTCAAAGGATCAAGCCGTTCTTTCAGGATATTATCAAGCCGATCGAGGAGATCCTCTTTTGAGAGCGTGATTTCTCCCCTACTGGGCGCCTTCTTTCCAAGCGCATCGAATATCCGCGTCATACCCTTTAAGTGGTGATTTAAACGAGGATTGGCGTCTCCTTTAAGCTTTTTTGCCTCTTTTATCGCATCTTTCAGGTCAAACTCCGTGATACTTCCGCTTAACTGATCCCTAATCCTATCTGGGAGGTTGTGTGCCTCATCAACGATCACAATAAGCTCATCAAGCCCTCTACCAAGCCGTGCAAGTATCGTATCTTCTACAGGCGAGAAGAGGTAGTTGTAATCACATACGATGACGTCCGCAACCTCACCAAGCTCAAGCGCGGCTTTATACGGGCAGACTCCACTATCTGTAGCCAGACGGATGAGTGAATCAACATGAAGAATCTCATGCATCAGATTCTCGATCAGACCGTCGTTATCGCCTGTGGCATACCTGCATCGGCGTGAACGCTGCTCTATACCGCAGAACTCATGGAACTCGCCTGGGAATAACCTCAAAGCCTCTCCCCTTGGACACATCGACTGCTTTGCGATGATGTCGACAACAACGATCTCTTCTTTGCTCTGCTCTTTCATTAACCTCAGCGTCTCGATCGCTATACGGTGTTGTGACTGACGAGAAGTTAAAAAAAGCGTTAACATCCCCCTTTTCATCCCGTACTCAAGTGCAGCAGTAAGTGCAGCAGCCGTCTTTCCGATACCGGTTGGTGCATGTGCGATTAAGTGCATACCGCTCGATACAGAATCTCTTGCATCTTTCAGGAACTCTCTTTGACCGCTTCTAACGCTGGGAAAGGGAAATAACGCCATCAATTTAAAGGAGGGTATAGTCTTATATAAAATATCTTTGTAAGAAGGATCAATGGCTTTGAAGCGTGAAGGGGAGAAGTTCGTTGGTGAGTGCAGGAGCAGCTGGCAGGGCGGTGTCAGATCGCAGACGAGCTTTGACGGAGCGTTTCCGATTCTGATGGATGAACCCGAAGATTTTCTCGGTAATGGAGAGGGCCCAACTCCTATGGAGGTTATGCTCGCATCGATCTCGGGTTGTGCGGTTGCAACCTTTGCTTATGTGGCAGATACGATGGGGATCGAGCTCGAAGATCTGGGTGCGGTTGCAAAGGGTGAGGCGATCCATCTTAAAGAGGTTGGATGGCGGATAAGAGACGTTGAGACCAGAATAGAGGTTAAAGCCGCACCAGATACACCATTCAGGGAGGTTGAGGCATGTTTCAACCGATACCGGGAGTTCTGTCCGATCAAAAATTCAATCGAGGAAGGTGTTCGGATACGGGTAAGTTTAAATCTGAATAGAGATAAGAGGTAATGGATGGAAATATTTGTCGAGTGTGAAGAGGAGAGAGGAGCACTTGCATTTCAGATGCTCACAGAGGATCTGATCGAAGATCTTCATGCAGGAAGGCTGATAGAAGGTGTAAGAGAATATATCGATCTTGAAACGCCCCTTTTCTACATATCAATCAAGACCAATAGAGCGGTTCAGCAGATCCAGATGCGTGATGTTGTATCTATCATCGATGAATCAGCAGAGAAGATCGCGATCGCTATAGATGATGAGACGTACGCACCATACATTATGCCGCTCTTCTGGGAGAAGTTTGGCGATAAAGTCCACCAGATTGAACGTAACAAGCTTGAGATCGATCGTGTGACAGAAGATGAGCTTATGGCAATCCCGATCGAAGATATAAAGTTGAAAGAGATAGATGATATCATCAATCATATCGTATTCCACATAATACCGATCGGGTTCAGGGTGATCAAGAACATCTCAAGGGGTGATGAAGTCAGGTATATCGCATCAGAGAACCCGATAACGGATGAGATGATAGAAGAAGTCGAGAAGTTCGTATCAAAACCTCCAAAAGAGCTGACACTGGAGAGAAAAGATATATTGAAGCCTTCAGAGAAGAAATTTATCGCTACTTACAGAGGAGAAAGCGTTGTATAGATTTTTTAGATCCGCAGAGGTGTAAAAATACCAGAAGGTACCGGAGGCGATGAAACAGGAAGCGGGCTGCCGATCATTATTATAATGGGGCTCTTTATATTGATCGTTCAGATCGCTGCTGTCATCCTCGCGCCAGATTTCGAATCCGCAGGTATCGTGGCTTTTGAAAATCCAGAATCTGTAACAAACCCGATCATCTACATCATTTTTATCCTTGTATTCACACTCTTTCTCCTCTTCGTGATGAGACGTGAGCATAAGTGGATGATAAAACTCGTGATGTATGGCGCTGTCTTTGGAACCCTATTCTACGTTTTTATACTACCGTTCTCAGCCGTGGGTGCTCTGATATCCGCTTTTGGACTTACGCTTCTCATATACATCTATCCTGAGTGGTACGTGATCGATGGCGTGGGGCTCATCATCGCTGCGGGTGCAACGTCGATCTTCGGGGTCTCGCTCGCGGTCATTCCCGTTATTGTGCTCCTCATCATTCTCGCGATCTATGATGCAATCTCGGTTTATCGGACCCGGCACATGGTTACACTCGCAGAGGGTGTACTCGATCTTAAGCTTCCCATTCTCTTCATTCTGCCCCGCAGAAGGGGTTTCTCTTTCCTTAAAAATACAGAATTGAAAGGTGGTAACGCCTTCATCATGGGATTGGGGGATGCGATAATACCCTCAATCCTCGTGGTATCTGCAAACTTCTACCTCGAAGAGATGCCCATGATCTGGATTCTCAACTATCCTGCACTTGGTGCGATAATCGGAACGATCGTGGGCTACGTTGCACTATCAACATTTGTTGGAAAAGGAAAGCCCCATGCCGGTTTACCGTTCCTCAATACTGGAGCGATTTTGGGATTTCTTGTAGGAGTGGGATCGGCTCTATATCTTGTTTAAATCAACGCTAACTCAAAATCGTCTATCTTACAATCATCAGCCGCTTTCTCCTTGCCCTGCGCCCTCAACGTCTCCCGTGTCAGAAGCCAGTATATCGTTGCAAGGGCTTTCCTACCTTTATTATTCGTTGGGATTACCAGTTCCAGATTATTGATCATGTTGTTCGTATCACAGAGCGCGATTACAGGTATTCCAATATCCACTGCCTCTTTTATCACCTGTGCATCACCCAACGGATCTGTGGCGACCACGATATCTGGTTCCATGTAACCACTATGGTTCGGGTTTGTGAGCGTCCCAGGGATGTATCTCCCCGTAATCGCATGCGCCCCGATCTTCTCTGCGAAGACTGTTGCTGGTCTGTGTCCGTACTGCCTCGCAGAGACTACGAGTATCCCTTCTGGATCATACCTCGCCAGGAACTTTGCAGCAAGCCTGATCCGCTCATCCGTCTCCTTGATATTGAGTATGTAAAGCCCGTCGTTCCTGACACGGTAGATGTATCTCATCATGTCCGCGGTCTTATACTGCGTACCTATGTGAATCCCAGCAGCAAGATAGGAATCAGCAGTGATCAGTAGAGTATCATCCCCAATAACTTCATCTATCATTTCTTCTTTAACTTCTACATCCATTCTCTTGCCTCTTTCTATGAAGTACGATACGTGAGATCATATAAAAGTATTGGGGGATCACGAAAGAACCTCGCAAACACCGTTGTAGACTGGGTAGGACCCAAAGATTATAAGATCTGCAACATTATCTTTTATCTCATCGATCGCTCCTTTAACAGACGCATCCTCTATATGCCCCTCAAAATCGATGTAGAAGATGTAATCCCCGATCTCACGTTTCGATGGGCGGGACTCGATCCGTGTGAGGTTTATGCCACATCCTGCAAATATCCCAAGAAGTTCATACAGTGCCCCGGGTTTATCGTGAAGTTCCACGAGTATTGAGGTCTTATCATCCCCTGAAGGTCTTGTCAAAACTTCTCTACCCTTTCTGATTACGATAAACCTTGTAACACTCCGTCGATCCTGAACATCCTCAAAGAGCGGTTTTAAATTGTACTTCTTACCACTAACAGCCGAGGCGAGTGCTGCAACCCCCTCAAACTCCTCTGCAAGCTTTGCAGCATGTGCTGTGCTACCAACAGTTCGTGTCTCAACACCTTTAAAATGCGCTCTCAAAAACTTTCTGCACTGACCCAGCGCCTGTGGGTGCGAGACTATCATCTTCACTCCCTCTGGGCCTATCCCCTCCTGCAAAAGCAGATTAAACCTAACAAGCACGAGCACCTCGCCCACGATGGTAAGTTCACACTCCCGCAGAAGATCGAGCGTGACCCCTACAGATCCCTCAAGCGAGTTCTCGATCGGAACAACCCCTTCAAGTACCTCACCTTCAAGGACTGCATCTACGACATCCTGAACCTCTGGATAGTAACGTATATCTGCATCCGCATCCCAGAGCGATGCTGCAGCGCCTGTGAAAGTCCCATCAGGTCCAAGTGCACCGAGTTTTATCAGCAATCTCCATCCACCACTTTCATACATTTATATGATCTTCAGCCATGAAAAAGCTTGCATTAATTAAATTGGTGAAAAAGCTTCTAAAGAATGCTCAATATAAAAAAAGAAAGAAAAAAAGAGCCTAAAAGACCAGAGGCTCTCTAAATTCTCCCCATACCTCTCTGAAAGTATCCATTATCTCGCCCAGCGTCGCGTACGCCTTCACTGCCTCAAGGATGTATGGCATAAGGTTCTCTGATCCTTCTGCTGCATTTCGCAACCTGTCGAGTGACTCCCGCCATAGCTTCTCATCCCGCTCTGCTCTCAGTCGCTGCGTTCTTGCGATCTGCCGACGCTCTGCTTCCTCTGTGATCTGGAGAATCTCTACTGGAGTATCGTCCTCTGTAGTAAACTCGTTCACACCAACCATGATCTGTTCATGGCTCTCAAGCTGCTTCTGGTAGGTATAGGCAGCGTCTGCAAGCTCTCGCTGGAAGAACGCGTTCTCAATTCCGGCGATAACACCTTCGAGGATGTTCCCGTCGCCCATATCCTTTATGATATCGAAATACTTGTTTGCTTCTCGCTCCATCCGGTTTGTGAACTCCTCAACGAAGTATGAACCTGCAAGTGGATCGATCGTGTTTGTTACACCGCTCTCATAAGCAATAATCTGCTGTGTCCTCAAAGCAACTCTGACCGCGGTCTCTGACGGGAGTGCCAGTGCCTCATCGAATGAGTTGGTGTGAAGTGATTGTGTACCTCCAAGTACTGCGGCAAGACCCTGTGTCGTTGTCCTGACGATATTTATGAGTGGTTGCTGTGCTGTTAGTGAGCATCCAGCGGTCTGGGTGTGGAACCTCAACATCCATGACCTGGAATCCTTGCAACCTATCTCATCTTTCATGAAACGTGCCCAGATTCTTCTTGCAGCGCGGAACTTTGCAATCTCCTCGAAGAAGTCGTTGTGTGAGTTGAAGAAGAACGAGAGCCTCGGTGCAAACTTATCAGGATCGAGACCTGCTTCAATTCCTGCCACGACATAAGCCATCCCATCAGCCAGGGTGAAAGCCAGTTCCTGTACCGCGGTAGCGCCCGCCTCACGGATGTGATACCCGCTGATTGAGATCGTATTCCACCTTGGAACCTTCCCCTGGCATGAGCAGTAATCAAAGATGTCTGTTATCAACCTCACCGACGGGCGGGGCGGGAATATGAATGTCTTCTGTGCGATATACTCCTTGAATATGTCATTCTGGATCGTTCCACCGATCTTTGTAGCCGGAATGCCACGGTTCTCTGCATTTGCCACATACATCGCAAGCAGGACAGACGCAGGTGCGTTTATCGTCATCGAGGTTGTAACCTGATCGAGCGGGATCCCGTCGAATAAGATTCGCATATCCTCGAGCGACTCGACCGCCACACCACACTTTCCGACTTCTCCTTTGGACAATGGATTATCAGAGTCATGCCCCATCAGTGTTGGAAGATGGAATGCAACGCTCAAACCCGTCTCACCATGCTCCAAGAGATATTTGTACCGTTCATTCGTATCTTCTGCTGTTCCAAATCCTGCAAACATCCGCATCGTGAAGATCTTTCCACGATACATCGTTGGCTGCACACCCCTCGTGTATGGATACTCGCCTGGATATCCAATGTCACGAAAATAATCCATGTCAGCTATGTCTTTTGGTGTGTAAAGCCGCTTGATTTCGGTATTTGAGATTGTTATGAATCGTTCTTTTCGCTCAGGAAATCTCTCAATCGTCTTTGCAAGGCACTTCTCCTCCCATTCTTTGTCTTTCATTTCTACCTCAGTGATCTCAACAGCCATTTCCTCTCCTCCATGCATAATTTTAGTGTAAGATTTGTCTCAGTGTTATTTTAATCTTTCGTTATATTTGTGACCACCCCGAACGCATCATGCATCACGTTAATGTTGATCTATGATGTGATCTATGATCTTTTAGAAATAGCAAACTTTAAATGCTACAAATAAAGAGATGAATTAATCTATTGAAGCTGTATACATTTCATGGAGGGTTTTGATGGGAGATGAGTTTGAACCGAAGATACTTGGATTTACATGTAACTGGTGTACTTATGCTGGAGCAGATCTCGCCGGGACGTCGAGGATTCAGTATCCCCCAAATATTCGTATAATACGGGTGATGTGCTCTGGACGTATGGACCCCCTCTTTGTGATAAAAGCACTGACAAATGGAGCAGATGGTGTTTTTATGGGAGGGTGCCACCCTGGTGACTGCCACTATACCAAGGGAAACTACTATGCAAGGCGAAGGATCGTTGCACTCAGAGAGGTGCTCAAGGCTTTCGGGCTCGATGAGCGAGTGCGGCTGAGATGGATCAGTGCAAGTGAGGGGCCTCAGTTTGCAGAAGAGGTTACGAAGATGGTCGAGGATATGAAGAAGCTTGGACCAAACCCGCTCAAAGAGGAGACGGTTTAGGTTTTTTAGTTTGACGGAGGTAAAGAAAAATGGTTAAATGTGTTGAAGTGGGTGATGCGGGCCTTAACGATCTATTCAAAGGACTTTTATCCAGTGGTGCAGTGGATGGGCTGGTGGTCCCACAGAAATCAGGGAAGAGCGTTATCTATACCCTCATTGCAGATCCAGAAAAGATAAAAAACCCGGTTCCTTTTGCACCGTCTTTTGGTTTTAACGCTGCAAATAGCCTTAGAAAGTGGCTAATAGAAGATAAGATCCTTGGGGTTGTATTCAAGCCGTGTGAGGCGCGGGCAGTCAATGAGCTTATCAAGCTGGAGCAGATCAATCCTGATGCTATTCTCTTGATCAGTGTTGACTGCGAGGGAACTTTCAAGAATGAAGATTACACAGCAAACGCCGATAAGATCGGAGATAAGCTCACCGGCAACATAGAAGGCGTTGAGTTGAGAGCTGCCTGCACGATGTGTGAGACGAAGCTTGGAGAGATCGGAGATCTCGGGATCGCATATATGGGACTTGGTGGGACAACGGTTATAGCACTCAATGATAAAGGTGAGGCCGCGCTCTCAAAGGTAGAAGGCCTCGCGATCGAGGATAAAGAGATTGATCGTTCTTCACTCAAGGCTGAGATAAAATCTGCAGGAAGTGCGGGGCGAGAAACACTCAAGAAAGAGCTTGAAAGAGTAAATGAACCACTCAAACTACTTGAAGTACTGAACGACTGTATCGTGTGCAAGAACTGTCGTGATATGTGCCCTGTCTGCTACTGTAAGGAGTGTTTCTTTGAACAACCCCTGGGTAATCCACACGGCGGAGATCTCCTCCACATAGCAGATACGCGTGGAGATGTCAGGATACCACCTTACAGTCTATTCTATCATCTGACAAGAGCCTATCATGTCTGTGTTACATGTGTTTCATGCGGTGCGTGTGAGGATGCCTGTCCAAAGGGTTTACCATTGACATTGATCTACCCCGTGGTTGCGAAGAACGTCCAGGACGTCTTTGAGTATGTACCGGGTACAGATCTCGAGGAACCATTACCACTCACGACGTATGAAGAAGATGAACTTGAGCCGAGGTGATCTGAGTTGGCGATCAAGACATGGGAGCTCGATTCGAACTTCAAGAATGAGATAGCGGCGATGCCTGGCGGCGAAGGCATCATGAAATGCTTCCAGTGCTCAACATGCACGGTTGGCTGCCCGATAACCGAGCTTGAGCCAAGCTATAATCCAAGAAAGATCATACAGATGAGTCTGCTTGGGATGAAGAAGGAAGTTCTTGAGAGCGAAGAGATCTGGCTCTGCGCAGTATGCCAGACCTGTTCTGAAAGGTGCCCACAGGATGTCAGGATCTCTGATCTGATGGGTGCTATCAGGCGGATAGCTGAGAAGGAAGCAGAAGAAGGTAAAATCGAGTTGAAGGGTGTTAGAGCCATCTTTGAGAAGGCCTTTATGCACCAGCTTGAGAAGTTCGGCAGGATGTATGAGATCGGGCTCTCGATGGAGTACTACAAAAAGGCACATGGAGGATTCTTCGCAGGTATGATGGCGATGCAGAAAGACTACCAGAAACTCGGTATGAGGTTCTTCAAGAAAGGTAAGATGGGTCCAAAGTCGATGTTCCCGGATAAGATAAAGCGGACAGGCGAGGTAAAGAAGATATTCGAGAAGGTGGGTGAGTGAAATGGCTGTAAGCAAACTTGCATATTACCCAGGCTGTCCAAGTGAGACACACGCGATCGAGCAGGACATGTCGACGAAAGCCGTCTTTGAGAAGCTGGGGATCGAGCTTGTCGAGGTGGAAGACTGGAACTGCTGTGGAGCGGCAGAGGCAGAAAACCCTGAGATGGTCTATGCCCTGAACGCAAGAAACCTCGCCATCGCAGAGCGAGATAATCTGGATATGATGGTAACCTCCTGCAGTGTCTGCTTCTATAACCTCGCCCGGACAAATGAGGCTTATGAGAAGGATGCAGGGCTGAAAGATAGGATGAAAGCGATAGATCCAGCACTTGAGTACAACGGATCGGTGAAAGCCAAACACGTTGTAGATGTCATCGTCAACGAGGTAGGTCTGGATGAGATAAAGAAGAGAATCGAGAAGAAGATACCTGTGAAGGTTGCCCCATACTATGGTTGTTACATGGGAAGACCTTCGAGGCTTGGTTTTGATGATCCTGACAACCCTGAAACGATGGACAAAATAATAGAGCTTCTCGGTGGAGAGGTCATACCATACAGTCAGATGAAGGCAAAGTGCTGTGGTGGGCCTTTGATGATGACAAGAAGTGATCTGGCGTTTAAGATGTCAAAGAATCTCATCGATGCTGCAAAAGCCAGAGGTGCAGACTGTATCGTGACTGCATGTCCGCTCTGCCACATGATGCTCGATGCAAAACAGCCGGATATCGAAGAGACGTTCAAAGTCAAGCTGGAGATGCCGGTTTTGTACTTCACACAGATTCTCGGTCTCGGACTTGGAATAGATCCAAAGAAGCTCGGATTGAATAAGAATATTGTATCCACAAAAGCGATCGAGGAGAAAGTGATCTAAATGGCTGTCTGTATAATCGGTGGTGGGATATCAGGCGTCATGGCTGCCCTCTCTTTAGCAGATAGAGGGACAGAAGCGATCATAATCGAGAGTGCCGATACTCTTGGCGGTCACATGATCGAGATCGCAGACTGTGTCAGCGGGTTTGAGCCAAAGCTGATCGAAGCCGAGGCAAACCCACTTGTAGAGATCATAACAGGTGCAACCATTGAGAAGGTCGATGGTGGTTCTGGAAACTTCACGATAACGCTCTCAAACGGCAGCACCATAAACGCGTCATCGATCATACTTGCAACAGGTTACAAACCCTTCGACCCATCGATCTGGTCAAGATATCACCTCGAAGATCCAAACGTCTATACCTCGCTTGAGTTCGAGCGCATAATCTCACTCTCAAGCCCCACAGGTGGTAAACTCCCAGATAACATCAAGCGAATTGGATTCATACAGTGCATAGGTTCACGTGA
>JAOQII010000042.1 GCA_026134025.1 Candidatus Syntropharchaeum sp. | reverse complement strand
GGTGAGTTTGACCACATACTTTTTGTTGACCATGAAGTATATGGTAACTAGTCATATTTAAAATGTTGCACTACTAGTAATGAAAGTTGAGAAATAAGGCAAGCTAAAATACCAGAAGGAGCGCAAGGCTATGCAAAAGTGCAAAACCTTTATCTACAATTTAAGCAATTTATCTATGTAAAGTAAAGCCGTAAGAGCTTAAGGAGATGAATAAGATGTCAAGACTTGAGGAGTATGCAAAGATTCCCCCAAAGAAATTGGTTATAATCCCGATCATTGTCCTGCTTCTTGCATTATCGATACTCAGTTATTTCTACGTGACAACCGGTGAACCTGTCTTTATGGGGGTTGTCTTCAAAGGTGGGACGGTTGCATACATAACCACCGATGAGACGACTGAGATGCTTGAGAATGAGTTCACTAATTTCAATCTGATTGATGTACGGGAGATCTCAGGGCAGATGATGCTCCAGTTTGGCCCGATGGATGAGAATGAAAAGGACGAACTCTTAAATTATATAAATTCGAACTATGCTGACGTTCAGATAACTGATATGGGGGAAGAATACAGTAAAGAACAGCAAAAACAGGCGCTCTGGGCGATGGTATTTGCATTTGTTCTCATGGCTATGGTTGTTTTTCTCGTATTCAGAACAGCAGTTCCTGCGCTTGCTGTGATTATCTCTGCATTCTCTGATATAGTGATAGCCGCAGCATTTATGGACGTATTCAGGATAGAACTCACACTCGGGACGGTTGCAGCCCTTCTCATGCTTATTGGTTACTCGGTCGACTCAGACATCCTTTTAACAACTCGATTGCTCAAGCGAGAAGGAACTATGGAGGATAAGATCTCAAAAGCGGTAAAAACAGGTCTCACAATGACTGGAACTACCCTATCTGCTATCTTTGTCCTATTCCTTGTCTCAAGTTCGATGTACCTCGTAAGCTCGTACACAGCGATTCCGATCCTGCGTGATATCTCGATCGTCCTGATCTTTGGTCTTCTGGCAGATCTGATGAATACGTGGCTCTTGAATACCGGTATTCTCAAATGGCATCTTGAGCGGCTTGAAGCGAAGAAGGAGCTTGAAAGAAAGGCAAAGCGTGGAAAGAAGGCACGCAAAAAGTGATAACTTAGCATGATGCTCGTTCGAGTGATTTTATGCCTCCCCTTCCTTTTATACGCCTGCTGGTCAGATATTAAGACGCGGAAAGTTACAAACAGGCTCTGGCCTCCGATGATATCGCTGGGAATCGTTCTTTTAATCCTCGACGCTGTTAACAGTGGTATCCAGTCGTTAATACCTGCTGCTGTAGCAATCGGTGTGGTCTTCGTATTTGTCTATATAATATATTACTTTGGCGTCTTTGGAGGGGCTGATGCAAAGGCGTTAATCTTGATCGGTTTGATGGTGCCGTTGTACCCGTCTATTACACTCTTCGGATATAATCTTCCATTTGCCGGAGTTCCCATACATCGTCTCTTTGCACTGAGCGTTCTTGGAAACGGTGTGTTTCTTAGCATAATTATTCCGGTTGTGATTTTCATTTACAATCTTACCGAGCTATTCAAGGGGAAGAAGATGCCTGAACGGTTGTTTTTGCTTCTTGTGGGATATAGAAGAGAGGTTAAAAAGCTCAAAGATTACAAACATCTGCGGCTCCTTGAGTCCTATGAAGAGACGGGTGATGGCAGGGTTCATAAGCGATACAAATTAGGGGGGGTTAAAATCGATGATGAAGTGATCGAGGAGCTTGAGAAGTGGCTTGGATCTGGGAAGATCGGGACCGAGGTCTGGGTTACACCTGGGCTCCCTTTCATGATTCCGATCACGCTTGGTTTTCTTTCTGCAGTGGTCTGGGGAGATCTGATCGATTCGCTCGTGAAACTGGCGCTGGGTCTGATATAACTCTAAAATAGGTAAGTAAGGGCCGAGGTCGGGATTCGAACCCGAGTCAAAGGATCCACAGTCCTTTAGCATAACCGCTAACCCACCCCGGCCATCTAAGTCTAAATACATCGGATTTAAGAGCCGAGGCAGTATTTAACTTTTCGGTCATGGGATGCTACAACTACAAAAGGACTGTAATTACCAAAAACCTTATTTAGCGTCCTGTCAAGATGGACTTTGAGCCGGGGTGGCCTAGTTGGTTAGGGCGTCAGACTCATAGGGATTTGAAAACGTAGCCTTAAACCTGAGATATCTGAAGGTCGCGGGTCCGAGTCCCGCCCCCGGTATCATTTTTAAAAAGGAGCATACCAATGGACGAGGTTCTAATCTCAAAGGCCATAACTGAAAGTTACATGAAAGATTTCATCGACTCGATGGTGCTTGATGCAGCAGTGGTCGGTGGAGGACCTGCAGGGCTTGTTGCTGCCTACCACCTTGCAAAGGAAGGCGTGAAAGTCGCACTATTTGAGCGGAAGCTCAGCATCGGAGGGGGTATGTGGGGTGGGGGAATGATGTTCAACCGTATCGTTGTACAGGAAGCAGGAAAGGAGATACTCGATGAACTTGATGTAGGCTGCAGGATGTACGAGGATGGGTATTATATCGCAGATGCGATCGAGGCTGTATCCACGATGACCTCACGGGCTGTAAAAGCAGGAGCGCGTATCTTCAACCTGATAAGTGTTGAAGACATCGTAATCCGAGATGATGATCGAATTCATGGAATCGTAATAAACTGGAGCGCTGTTGAGCTCTCAAAGTTGCATGTCGATCCAATGACGGTAATTGCAAATACTGTGATCGATGCAACGGGACACGCGGCAGAAGTTGCGAGGATCGTTGAAAGAAAGGTTGGAAGGGGCGCAATCGCCGTAAAGGGTGAGCAATCAATGTGGGCAGAGGTTGGCGAGGCATCGGTTGTTGAGAATACAAGAGAGATCTATCCAGGACTTATCGTTGCGGGTATGGCTGCGAATGCTGTTCTCGGTTCACCCCGAATGGGGCCTGTATTTGGGGGTATGCTCCTCTCTGGGAAGAAGGCAGCCGAGGTCGTTCTTGCCAGAAGGGCGTAAGATATATTTATCAACAAAAAGAAAAGAAAAGTTACTGGGTTTATGAAAGACGATAGTGATGATAGTCCCGCAAACGCCAAAGAGATCCTTGTTGAGATGAAGGATATCTCGGAGCTGATGCTCGACCTTGCTTATTCTGCAGTTATATTTGGTGATCGTGAGATCGCAGATGAAGTTATGAAACTTGAGGAAAAGATGGACGATCTCCTTTATCAAGCACGAATAACAATAATGCTCGGTTCAAGAAGTGTTGATGATGCAAAAAAGCTGTCAGGAATACTTCAAATTGCATCTGCATCAGAAAAGATCTCAAATGCTGCAGCAGACATAGCAAAACTTGTTCTGGTAGATACCAAGACACCAAAGAAACTTAAATTGAACATTAATACTGCAGATGAGACAATAACATACGTTAAGGTATACGAAGGTTCAAAACTTGATTCTACCACACTTGGAGAGCTTCAGCTTGAAACTGAGACTGGAATGCGTGTTATAGCTATCAGGAGAGGACAAAAGTGGGTATATGCTCCAGAAAGTGATACAGTAATCTTTAAAGGGGATATTCTCCTTGCAAGGGGACCACCTGAGGGCATCCAGGATATTCGGGATCTTGCAGGGTGCAAACCGGGCATGAGAGAAGAGAAAATTATATCTGCCTCAAAGAAACTAAACGAGGCGATAAATCTAATTATTGAGATGAAAGATGTCTCTGAGCTTATTGTTGGCCTTGCCTACTCTGCAGTCCTATTCTACAACCCTATGCTCGCATCAGAGGTTAAGGTTCTTGAAGAGGAGATGGATGAGATGCTCACACTCCTCGAATCAACGGTACTTGAGGCTGCAAGGGAGGTGGATGACCTCTTGGAGCTCAGAGGGCTCATCCCTATCGGAATATCAACAGAGATCATCTCAGATGCTGCGTATGAGATTGTTGATATTGTTCTCAGGGAAATTGAGCTTCATCCCGTCTTTATGCTCGCAATAAGAGAGTCTGACGAGGTTGTGAGTAAGGTTGATTTGAGGTCGAGGGTTATGGCTCCGGAAGGGGATCAACTTGATGTTGCCAGAATCGAGGATGAGACAGGTATGTATGTGATGGCGATCAGGCGGACGAATGGGCGCTGGAGTTATGACCCTGAACCCAATGCCAGGTTGAGGGGGGGAGAAACTTTGATTGTGAGGGGTACGAGGAGCGGGGAGGAGAAGCTGGTAAAGTTATGGGGAAAATAATCGATGGCCAGATTATGGATTGGAAATATTGTCCTTGGCATAGGGCTTCTTGTAGCCGGTTTGATTGTAGCGCTGCTACCAACTCCCACCGGTATCGGTCTTCTGGGGATTGTTACCTTTTTTATTTCATTGTAAAATCCTATCCACAGGAGATCAAATTTTTAATCGAGGACTTCTGGAAGTTATATGGTATCATAATTGGATTTTACTTTGGTACGCGTGCCCTGGAGAGAATAAGAGGGGGGTGATCGTGCTACACTAGACTTCTTGCGTAATTAACCATCTCCTTTTATGATATTCCCGGACTATTTCTGAAACAGGGATTCCTGAGCCTCTGGTCAGGAAATTCATCCCTCGCTATAGAGAAGATACACAGGAAGACGATATGATACGATGAGATCGATCGTGACAGGGACTGTGAGCTTTCAGGTTATGGTTGAGAAAGGAAGGTGCGGCTGGAGTTTTATTGTGCAGGGGGTCTATCATATTTCCTCTTTGTCGTCTTGACCTACCGTGTACTTTCTTTCTGGTCGCCAACTTTGATAGGTTTTCCTCTTGCGGCACATGTTGAGCATTCATAAAATTAGCTCGCTCCGCCTTTCCCTGGTTTACTCCCATCTCGATATGGAAGCGGGACATACTCGACACTCGGACGCCTGCCTGGTGGCTGTGGGTAGAGCTCCATCAGTGCATACACTTCTTCGGGCAGTCCATCTCTTACTGGGATTCCCAGTTCTTTTGCGTGTTCAAGCGTTATCGGGTAGTCGTGCGTCCACTTTCCGGCCGTGAGCGCATCTGCGATCTCTTCTGCACGGGCTTCACCCACTCGATCAAGTATGAGATCTCGGACAAAGTCATGAACCTGCTTCAGTGCCTTCCTCGATACATCGGCAAGGATCAGCGTCTCATCATCTATCTCATTCTTGTCCTTCTCATCGATGACTGTAAGGATCGATGCTGCGGGGTACTTTCCAAGCTGCGGATCCACAGGACCCAACACTGCGTTCTCATCCATTATGACCTCATCAGCTGCCAGTGCAAGAAGCGTTCCGCCAGACATTGCATAATGGGGCACGAAGACCCTCACCGGGGCGTTATGTTTCCTGAGTGCAAATGCGATCTGTTCCGCTGCAAGCACCAGTCCCCCTGGGGTGTGCAGGATCAGATCTATCGGCATATCATCGGGTGTTAACCTTATCGCACGAAGCACCTGCTCTGAATCCTCTATATCGATATACTTAAAAATTGGAAATCCAAGAAAAGCCATCGCCTCCTGACGATGAATCAGCGTGATTATCCTTGACTTTCTCTTCTTTTCCATCGATCGTATCAGATTGAGCCGTGCAACATCGAGCATCTTCTGCTTAAAAAGTGGCATAAGCATGGCAAACATCAGAAATATCCAGAACAGGCTTCCTATGTTACCGATCACGTCTCCATTTGCCACAAATCTCATCTCACGTTATTCCTATATAAGATCGCTTACTATAACAAAGTATATGGACACACTCCAAATGTTCTTCCTAACCGCTTTCACCACGATCTTTGTCATCGTTGATCCGATCGGGAATGTCATGGTATTTCTCTCCCTGACCGAAGATAAGGATTCGGGTGAGAGGAGGCGGATCGCAGGGAGGACTGCGATATTTGGATCCCTCGTTCTCCTGATCTTTGCGATATTTGGCAATTATATCTTTTCCTTCTTTCAGATTACGGTCGACTCACTCCGTGTTATCGGCGGGATACTGATACTCTTGATCGCAATGGATATGATGCACGGAAAAATGTCAAGAGAAGGGCATACACCAGAAGAGGTTGAAGAATCTGGTGAACGGGATGATATATCTTTCTTTCCAATGGCAGTCCCGATGCTTGCAGGACCTGGCGCGATAACGACCGCAATCATCCTGATGAACACCGCAGCAACGGTACCTTTCAAGTTAACTGTCCTGATCTCGATCATTCTCGTCTTTTTGATCTGCTGGTTTCTCTTCTGTCTCTCTGAAGGCATCCATCGCGTGCTCGGCGTGACGGGAAACATGGTAATAACAAGAATGATGGGGCTCATCCTCGGTGCGATAGCGGTTCAATTCATCACAACCGGACTGTGGAATATCTACATGATGCTTCATGGAGGGATTGGATAGGCATAAACCACTTAAATGATAGCTCTATTCAACTCCGATGGCAACCTTTGGAATATCCATACCGAGATTGGATTCGCTACCTTCCTGGGTGTCTGGATTTATGCTCTCATCTGGTGGCAGATCACAGACCTCATGAAGCTTACAACATACAGAGCGATGAAGAGGTGGCATACTTTTAAATCTACAGACCCATCTTTATTTGATGGCAAAGGTTGGAGTTGCAGATACGGCATTTGCGCGATATGATATGGGCAAGGCTGCAATCGACGAGCTTAAGCGTGATTCGTCCGTCAGGATCGAGCGGTACACGGTGCCTGGTGTCAAGGATCTGCCTGTTGCATCGAAGAAGCTCATCGAGGAGAGGGGGTGTGATATCGTGATCGCGCTCGGTATGCCTGGTCCTGAAGAGATAGATAAGCAGTGTGCACATGAGGCGTCGCTCGGGATTATATATGCACAGCTTTTGACGAATACGCACATAATAGAAGTCTTCGTCCACGAGGATGAGGCTACAGATGATAAGGAACTTGTGAAGCTCGCCGATGCAAGAACAAGGGAGCATGCCCAGAACGTCCTGAAGCTTCTATTCAAACCGAAGGCCCTTGAGAAGGAGGCAGGAACAGGGCAGCGGCAGGGTTTCACAGATGTGGGTGCTGCAAGAATCTAAAAAATCACGATTACTTCCACCGTGATATGTAGATATCCGATCTTGGATTCCTGTATCGTTTTCTACAATCCTCACAGAGGTGTTTAACATTCAGCGTCATAACCTCGATCGTTCCAGGTATTATCGTGGCATAGAGAAGATCTGAATCGATTGAAAGCTCCTCTGCGATCTTATCAAGCTTATTTAGGAGTTCATCAAGCCCATCTCGCCGCATCCCTCGCGTGAATGTCGATATACCAATACACCCACACCTCAGGGCAAAGACACCCATCTCAAGCAGGTAAACCGGGATACCGGTTCGCTCTCGTATCAGATTCTCGAAGCGACTTCTGAGATTTGAGAGGTGCTTATCACTCTTTCCCCCCTCAAAGTTCGCTATAACATACGTATCAGGTCTGGGTCTTCCATCTGCTCCACCATACTCAACCGCACATCGATCACAGTAATCGGCGAGATGGAGTGCACTGACGCCTGCATCACCACCCACTATCGCATACGCAATCGTGGGGTCGAGCAAGAGATCATGTGCACTCTCGATCACCGTGGGAAATATGTGATCCTTGAAGACCTCAAGATCATCTATATTGATCCCTGTGGGTGATACGGTGAGACCTGTGCATCCACACCCAAGTGCGTAATTGCTCAACTGAAATACCGAGACGTTAAATCCAAAGAGATCTCGCAGTCGTTTCTCGATCTTTGCACGGTCAGAAGATAGTATTTCTGTATAGTTCATATCTCAACAACCATACTGGTATTTACAACCCGTTCAGTCAATCTGCGACAGAACTCGCACTCCTTACAGATCTTATTGCAGACCTTCCACCGATCCAGCGCACCCTCAAGCTCCCTGTTCTGGATGTAAAAGAGATTCTTGATCTCGCGGGGCGCATCGAGAAGATCCATGAGGTTTCCATCATACGAACGGTTGATATAAGCCGAAATAGCATTATTTAGCCATCCTGCAGTCTGTGTTCTCCCGCAGAGCTTGAATATATCGATCCCGATCTTTTCGTACGCCTCAATATCCTCAGGGCGAATCCAGGGTGACTTTATCAGAAGTTCAGGATTTCTCACCCTCAGTGCAAGGCACTTGTTCGAGTAGTAGTCATATAGCGGATGCGCCCTCGGCTCAGGACCATGGACGTGCGAGATCATGTTGAAGTGTGCATACCTGAAAGGGCACTGGTAGAGGCAGCCCTCATTCACGAGCACCTTCAGATCACACCCCACGGATGCTCTTATGCCCTCAAGCACCTCAAAATCACGGTTGATGTTTGGATCGATCGCGATCGCATCTGCACCGAGCTCTTCGAAGAATATCGCCTTCTCCGGTGTATTCACAAAAGCGATACAGGAGACCGTAACTTTCATCCTGAACTCCTGCTTTGCAAGCTCAACGAGGTACGGATCTGCAACCGTCAATGCATCAACACCTGCATCCTCGAGTGCTGATAGATACCAGTGGTATGTATTGTACCCTTCCTGCGTGAGGTGCCATCCTCTCAGGCACGATGAGTTTATAGCGATGTTGAGTTTCACGCTTTTTTTGTGTATGATCTTTATCTGATCTCTGACATCTTCTACTGAGGGTGTAACACCGACGTTTCCCCGACCTGTCCCGATAAACTCAGGCGATCCACCCATGTAAATTTCATAAGGCTTATATTTCAAGATCTCCTTCAGACCTTCGATATGCCCTGGATGGGGCAGGGAGAACTTGACTTTTGTCATATCTTCAATTGCAACCTCCTTCTCTACCTGCGTCTTTCAGGTATATGAAGTTTGCCTGAGAGCATTGGATAACTTTATCAGCTTAAAAAATATATACTTTATCTTGTGATGAAAAATATGAAAAAAAGATCGTATGTAGCGGCTATCTTAACGCTATCAATCATACTCATGAGTGGATGCATCAGTGATGGGGTCAAAGTATCCAATGGAGATACAGTATCGGTGAATTACATAGGCAGGCTTGATGACGGTACGGTATTTGATACCTCTTATGAGGAGGTTGCAAAAGAAAATGATATATACACGCCTGGAAGGCCCTATAAACCGCTTACATTTGAGGTTGGCGCAGGTCAGATGATAAAAGGGTTCGATGATGCTGTCATCGGCATGAAGGTCAATGAGACAAAGACAGTCGTCATCCCTCCAGAGGATGCGTACGGCGAATGGGACCCAGCAATGGTAACAGTCATTCCGAAGGTTGCAGAGATTCCACTCGAGGAGACGTTTAACAAAACTCTGGAGATGTCCTTACAGGAGTTTGAAACGAGGTTTGGAGAAGGGCATGAAGTGGGAGAGCGTCTATTGATCCCAGGATCTGAGATCTACATAACAGTGGATGAGATCTCAAATACTACTGTTACAGTCTCTTATGATCTGAAAGAAGGTGATACATTTGAGTTCCAGGATCTCTGGAATGAAACCGTGGTTGCAGCAAACGCGACCATGCTCACGGTGAGACATGACCTCGCTGTCGGTGATAACATAACGTTCCCGGGTCAACCCTGGTCATCGGTCGTTACAGAGATCTCAGAGAAGAATGCAACCCTGTTAGCTTCCGAGATCCTCGAACCTGAGATCCAGACACTTTCCGGCACGGCAAGCGTGAGCATGAACGAGACGAACATCACGATCGATTATAACCACAGACTTGCAGGCAAGACACTCACATTCGAGATCACGGTTGTAGCGATAAATTCATCGATAATAAACCGTTAAGTATTTATTGATAAGTGGTGAAGGGTTAATACTCCATCTATAGAAGTTTGATATAATATAGGAGAGGGTAAAATATGACAATCGAAGAGATATTGGCGAAAATGAAAGGTTCGCTCAGCGGTAACATCCCCAAAGATCGAGTAGATAAGGTATTAGAGGGAGTAGCTACCACATTTGGTAAATTGAAAGCGAGGGCGACTCCTTGTTTGGATATGATGGACTATCTTAATGAGGAATCTGATTGGACAGGTATAACGGCGTTGGGTTCTGATAAGAATCTCATTGAGTACTCAGTGGAAGTCGCAGAGGATATGCTCGCAAACGCAGGTGATGAGGTCACAGAAGAGAGCTGCGCTCTTGTTGGACTTTTCCATGCGATAGGGCTGGCCAATTTCGGTGATGACAGGCTCGAGATACATGAAGGGGAGGATGAGGAGATCACGCGGATGAAGTTGGGATCAAGATCCCTTCAGATTCTGGCAGACTTCACCCCGGTTGAGCCGTTCGAAGCACAGGCGATACTGTACCAGGGCGTGAGTGAACTGCCTGTAGATAAGCTCAAGATCACCGAGCTATTGACAGACGCGATAAAGAAGTGTGCCTGATCGGCACACGTAACTTTTTTTAACTTATTTTAAAATTTTTCAATGATCTCAAGACCCAGAGGCACAAGAGATTTTTTACCAGATACACTCAAGAAGCGGCGGGATCTTGAGCGGCGTATGCGATCGATCTTTGAGAGATGGGGCTATGATGAGATCGCAACACCGACGTTCGAGCACCTTGAGCTATTCACATTGAAGTCAGGGGAGGCGATCAGCGAGGAACTTTATGCGTTCAAGGACAAAGGAGGTCGAGAGATCTCACTTCGGCCTGAGCTGACAGCACCGGTTGTGCGGATGTACATAAATGAGATGAAGAACGCACCAAAGCCTCTCAAGTTCTACTACTTTGGGAACTGCTTCAGATATGAGCGACCGCAACGCGGGAGGTTCAGGGAGTTCTGGCAGTTTGGATGTGAGGTAATAGGGACCCAAACTCCAGAGGCTGAGGCAGAGGTGATCGCACTTGCATCAACGATCATGGATGATCTTGGTGTGAAGACCGCGCTTCATATCGGAGATCTTGAGATCGTCAGAGGTCTCATTAAAGATCTCCCGTCAGATAAGCAGGCTGTTATCATGCGTCTCATGGATAAGAAGGATGAGGATGGGTTGCGAGAGATACTCGATCCTGATACCACGGCGAGACTCTTTGATCTTATGGGTATGCGATCCTGCGACGAGATCGAGGGCTTGATCGGAAAAACAGCAAGAACCAAACGTTTAAGGTCGCTTCTCAACCTTCTTGATCGGTATGGCGTCCTGTACCGGTTAGATCTCAGTGTCGCCAGGGGGCTTGAGTATTATACAGGGATCGTATTCGAGATCTATGCAGAGGGGCTTGGTGCAGAGAGCCAGGTCTGCGGTGGTGGATCTTACAGGCTCATACCGCTCTTTGGAGGTCCTGATATCCCTTCAACAGGATTTGCAATCGGTTTTGATCGTATCACAGAGATATATAAGTTTAAACCTGAGAACGAGCTTAGAGTTGCGGTCGTATCAACAGATGATAGCAGGAGCGAGGCTATAGAGGTCTCAAAGATCCTGAGGGGTCGGTATAAAACATATCTTGATCTAATGGGACGGGGTCTTAAAGCACAGCTTAACTTTGCCGATAAATGGAAGGCTCGGTATGCTGTTATAATTGGATCAAAGGAAGTTCTTGAAGGGAAGGTTACGCTAAAAAACCTTGAAAACGGTAAGCAGCAAACCGTAACCCTTGAAGAATGTCTTGAAATACTGGATCAAACCGTTTAGGATTTATACTCTCCCGCAAAACTAAATCCACGATGGGATGAATTTTTCTATCCGCGACTCAGCAAATAATAATTTGGCGGTACCTTTTGTTAAAAGACAAAAACAGACAATAGACCCCCTGCACAATAAAACTCCAGCTCATCGTATCATATCGTCTTCCTGTGTATCTTCTCTATAGCGAGGGATGA
>JAOQII010000041.1 GCA_026134025.1 Candidatus Syntropharchaeum sp. | reverse complement strand
GGGGGGTCGTGCGGTCGAAGGGTTTTGGGGTGGGTTAGACATATATACTTCAAGCAAGTGATAAGGTTCAAACATAAATTTAATGATAGCTAATAATGTCATGCGGTGGACGATCATGATAAGTGAGATGGACAAACAGATTATTACCCATTGTGCGGAAAAATACAAAGTTTCTTCCGTTTATCTATTTGGGTCGTCATTGGATAAGGGTGGTGAGCCTAACGATATTGACCTGGCAGTGGAAGGAATAAGACCCAACGTCTTTTTTAAATTTTATGGTGAGTTAATGAGAAATTTATCCAAACCTGTGGACCTTGTAGACTTATCTAGAAAATCATTATTTAATCAAATAATAGAAGAAAAAGGAGTTAAAATCTATGGATGAACTGCTTCGATAGGTTCAGGCTGAAAAAGAATATGTTTTAGATACATTTCGAGCATTAAACGAAGCATTGCAGCGAAAAGAAAAGACCGTCGTTGAGTTAGCCGCTATCTCGACATTTCTCCAAAACACGTACAATGGAATAGAGAACATACTTAAGAGAGTATTAAAATTTAAGGGAATATCCATCCCGGTATCAGGATCCTGGCACAAAGATTTATTGAATCTATCGGTTACTAATCAAATAATTTCACCTGAACTTTCAAAGAGACTCGATGAGTATCGTGCGTTTCGACATTTCTTCATTCACGGATACGGTGTACTGATAGACAAGGAAAAATTGATGCCGCTTGCTGAGAGTTTGCCAGATTTGTGGAAAGATTTTGAGTTTGAGATAGATATATTTATGGAATCATTTAAAAATGAACATTCTTCAAGTGAATAAATAAATTTCAACGGGACTTACCGAAAATAGGCACAAAATTAATCTACCATGACAAAGAAAGTTCAGCAGGCGGTATATCTCCCTTTGATAGAACTATAACTGAAATAGTTGAAAATACAAATGTATGTATTGTTTGTCCTTATATTAGTGTAGGATATCTTGGTAGAATCACCCAATCGGCTAATACATGGCATCTTATTACAGATGTCGAAGAATGGATAGTTTCTCATCTGATTGAAGAAAAAGAACAAGTATGTGAGTTGCAAAGATGGTTTAAGGAATTGTGGATCGGATCAGAATCAGTAAAAACTCAAGATCACATAATACCGGATAAAAAAAATTCGCTACGCTTCACCCATATTGCCTTCGACAACTTCCTTCACACGCGAAATGATGGGTAAGATGTTAGATATGTGAGTGCTCAGAGCTATTTATCGAAGAACACACTCCTATCCACCCCACATCCACCCACGTTCATCCCACCCCTCTCCCCTTCAGATACTCCTTGATCTCACCCACAGTATACGTCCCGTAATGGAATATGCTCGCTGCAAGACATGCATCCGCCCCACACACAAACGCCTCATAGATGTGCCCCATTGTTCCGACGCCGCCTGATGCGATCACAGGAATATCCACGGCTTCAGCGATCGCTTTTGTCACAGGAATGTCATAGCCGTCCTTTGTCCCGTCCCGGTCCTTGCTTGTTAGCAGTATCTCGCCAGCACCAAAGTCCTGCATCTTTTGTGCCCACTCGATAGCATCGATTCCGGTCAGCTCTTTGCCACCGTATATGACGACATCGTACCATGCGCTGCGTCCGTCTTCAAGCTCGACTGCCGTCTTTCCATCGCCTTCCTCGAACCTGCGCTTGCAGTCGATCGCAACGACGATTCTGTCAGACCCGAATGCATCTGCGACTTCCCTGATCAGTTCCGGGTTCTTGACTGCTGCGGTGTTGATCCCGACCTTGTCTGCGCCTGCATCAAGCACCCGCTCAAAGTCTGAGAAGCTCGCAATTCCGCCGCCGACGCAGAACGGGATTGTGACAACGTCAGCGACCCTCCTGATCACGTCGGTCATCGTGGCTCTGTTCTCGGTCGATGCCGAGATGTCAAGGAAGACCAGTTCATCGGCTTTCTGCTCTACATACCGTCTGGCAAGTTCTACCGGGTCACCCGCATATCGCAGGCTCTCAAACTCGATTCCCTTGACGACCACGGCTTTACCGCTCTCGTCAAAAGTCGTATCAAGACAGGGGATTATTCGTTTTGTTGTCATCGTGATACACCTGAACCATGAATCATCTGCGATATAACTAAACCACTTCCATCGTTGACGGTGGCTTTGTCGCAATACCGTACGTTACGCTCACGACACCGGGAACCTCGTTTGTGATCCGCTCAGCAAGGCGATCCAGCAGATCATAAGACAGCCTCGTCGGTCTTGCGGTTCTTGCATCAACACTGTCCCAGCACCTGATCTCGATCTGCGCGCCGTAATCCCGCTCTCCGTTTCTCATACCTGTGACCCGGTCCTCGTGCAGGATCGCCATGTACTGGAAAGCCCTGACATCTGCCAGTTCTTCCTCGGTGATCGCTGTTGCCTGCCTGACGGTCTCGATCCGCTCAGGGGTGGCTTCCCCGATCACGCGGGCAGCAAGAGCCGGTCCTGGAAACGGCATCCTGTTGTAGATTTCCTCTGGCAAGCCAAGGGCTTCTGCAACTTTCCGTACACCGTCCTTTCGCAGCTGTATCAGAGGTTCTATGATCTTGTATCCAAACGTCTTCTCCGGATCGATTCCGAGTTGTAGAAAGACATTGTGCTGCCTCTTGATCCCTGCAACCGTCTCATCCACATCGGTTAAAATCGTCCCCTGCAGGAGGTGTTTTGCTCCGCTCTCCTTAACGAGCCTGCCAAAGACATCCCTGTAAAACGTCTGGGTGATCGCCTCCCGCTTCTCTTCGGGGTCCGTGATCCCGCGCATCGCATCGAAGAACTCGGTTCTGGCATCGATGACCTCCACATGTACGCCGAGGTCTTTAAAGACCGAGACTATCCTTTCAGGTTCTCCCTGCCTCATGATGCCGTTATCGATGAAATACGTCTTGAGGCGGTCTCCAAGAGCGCGGTGCCCAAGCATGGTGACCGCGGATGAATCTACGCCCCCGGAGAGTGCGTTTATCGCAAGACCATCTCCGACAGTTCCGGATATCTCATCCACTTTTTGTTTTATAAATTCTTCTGGATTCAGAGCTTCTGCGGTTATCTCATCCATTGTGTCAGTCTCCATCGGTGCATTTGTTGACGATCAATGGTATCAGGATACTTAAACTTATATCCCACGGCTGAACCTGTCGCTGTGGTGACAGATTATCCGAATTTTGGTGCTGTCTGAAGACTTAGGGGTCGTGCGGGGTATAGCCTTCAAACGGTTCATCTCGCTTAAGAAGCAGGGATGGGATGATTACCAGATACCGGTCACGCCTTATGAGATTATGAAGTTTCTGCCTGTAATGTGAGCAATCCGAAAGTCACAAGTCTGCGCAACCATCACACAATCTGCTGTGCAGACCTGTGGTCTTGCCGTAAATCGAGAGTCTGGATTGGCCAATTGATGATCTGAAAAACCGGCAGTCATATCCTCTTCCTGAAATCCGGATCACGCATCAGACACGATTCTGCATTGTACACCGGATCCTTCCTGATCCGCTTCCATACCGTCCTGATGCTCTCCTCCCGGATATTCCCGTACGGGATCGGAATGCATGCGCAGGGCAGCACATCTCCTTCTGGTGTTATGTGTAGCCATCTTCTCCCTGCAAAGCAGCCTGTCGATCTCATCGCGTGCGGTATCGAGAATATCCGCAATCTTCTATCGGCAATCGCCCATTCGACGAATGAATCAAGGATTTCGCGATCTTTTTTGCTCAGAACATCGTTTTCGTGATCGATCCACCTTCCTGTTGGCACGATCTCGTAGAAGGAGAGCTCATGCACGCCCAGGTTTGATGCCAGCGAATAAAATTCTTTCAGGTCATGGATGTTCATCGGAGATAAGACAACATAGATATCAACAAGCAGACCTGCTGCAAGCGAGTTTTTGATTGCGGAGGTAGCATCATCGAACACACCGGTTCTTCCTCTCATCCGGTCATGCTCATCCGGATACGGACTATCGAGGCTTACATTGACCGCAAACAATCCCGCATCCTTAAGCGATACAGCTTTCTCTGGTGTAAGCCCTGTTCCGGACGTGAACACCGTCGAGATCGCCTTATCCGGGTCTACATGCTCGACCACCTCGACGAGATCCGGGTACATCATCGGCTCGCCACCATCGAAGATGATCAGTGTGGTGCCCATATCGATCACCTGATCGATCACATCCTTCACCTCTTCTGGTGACAGAGAGGCTCTATCGCCTGAATCCGGAAGCGCACAATGGATGCACCGGTTCGGACACTCTTCGGTGATAGAGATTGTGACCTGATCAGGAATGTTTTTGCCGAATCTGGCATCGAACTGGCTCTTGACAAGTCTATCAAACGCCTTTCCTGGTATCGGTGGCATCCATGTCGAGAAGATCAGTTGTTCTCCATTTGAACCGATCGGAATTGAGTTTTTGAAGATATCAAGAAGATCCGGCGTGAATGGTTTTATCAGAGGAGCAAGTACACCGCTCATGGTTATGCTGCCATTCGCGTCCAGATAGACACTGAACCATGGACGTTTGTAGAGCGGGTACATGATACTTCCGAAATACACGGGTTCGATTATAAATCTACGTCCTGCGGAAATATTATGGGATCGGGAATCAACCAGATGTCCATGTCTAAAATATCCGATCTTGGCGCGTTCACTACAGAGGCAAGAGAGATTTCATCCAGAAGCCGCGAGATAGCAAGAGGGATCGTCGGCGATACCGGATATGAGGATCGGATACGGCAGCGTTGCGTGATTGCAACAGGTGATCCTGGATTTGCGGACCTGCTTCGATTCGAGAATGATCCGGTTCGTGCAGGAATCGATGCTGTCAGACATAACAAAAACATCTATACCGATATCAGAATGGTTCTCGTAGGAATTACACGAGTCGGTCATGACTGCAGGGTTACCTGCGTACTCGATGTTGCTTCCGGCAGGAGACTCGCGGATGATCAGGGACTCACCAGAACATCAGCAGGATTCGTGGCACTGGAGCATGATCTGGATGATGCGATCATTGTGATCGGGAACGCGCCATCAGCCGCGCTCGCCGTATGTACCCTGATTGAAGAGGGAATCACTCCGGCACTGGTGATCGGGACACCGGTTGGTTTTGTGAATGCTGCCGAGTCAAAGGAGGCGTTGCGCAGCCTGAATATTCCATCGATCACATCTGTTGGTACCAGAGGCGGAACGCCGGTTGCAGTCGCCTGTATGAATGAACTGATTGCAATAGCGATTGCAGGAGAAGGGGCATAATGCACTCGATTAACCATATCCTGCTGTTGCTGATCATCCTTGTTTATCCCGTGAACTGCGCCGGTACAACCAATCAGACGAAGGTACTGATCGATGGAGATGGTTATGTTCTGGCGAACAACGAACAGCGGACATTCTATCAGGGATATGCCATCGTTATCAAGGGCGTCGGTACGAAAGGAGATAAAGCATGGATCGAATTACTGCAAAACGGGACAACTGTCAGTTATGGAATATTCAAAGCAAAAGATCATCTTATTTATGCAAAAGATCATGAAATATTCAATATGAGTATCGACCATATATATGTCGGATCAGAGAAGGATCTCGTCTTCTTTTATGTGCATCAGTATCTTGATCCGGATTTGCCAGCGCCTGTTTCAGTCCCGGCACCAGTGCTGAACGCCTCCATCCAAAATGCCACAATCACACCATCAGTCGTTCAGGGGCAGGATTCGAGTCCGGTTCCAGGATATGGCGCGTGTGCGGCGATCGGAATGGTTATGTTATCGTATCTGAGACTGTTAAAGAAGGATCACTCCACACATCCATCATAAAGGTTTTATATCGATCAAATCAATATCATCAAGTGATGGGGTTCAGTATCCACAAAAAACTGGTTATCTGGTTCGTGTTCGTCTCACTGCTGTCGTTGGGTCTTGCAACATTGATCGGTGTTCATTCCATCGATACCATCGTCATGGATCAGGCACAGGACAAGGTTAAATCAGATTTAAATACCGCAAATGAAGTATACAACTACAAGAAGGAAAAAATCAGGGATTTAGTTAGATTCACAGCGAATCTGAAATTGGTTCAGGACGCACTGGTCAACGATGATACCGATTTTTTAACATACAAATTGAAGCGAATCATAGATGATGAGGGTCTCGATCTTCTTGTGATCACCGATTCCAGCGGAACGGTGGTTGCGCGCGGGCAGAATGATGTTTGTGGAGATTCGCAGGCAGACGACCCGCTGGTGATGCGGGCTCTCGCTGGCAGTACAGTGGTATCAACCGAGATCGTTCCGGAATCAAAACTGCTGCTCGAAGGAGAAGATCTCAGAGAACGTGCAGCGATTGCGTTCGTATACACACCAAAGGCGAAGCCGACCTCGAAGACCAGTGAAACGTCTGGAATGATGATCAAATCTGCTGCCCCGATCTACCACAACGACACACTCGTTGGGGTGATCTATGGCGGACACCTCATCAATCGAAACTACGAGATCGTGGACCGGATCAAGAACATCGTTTACAAAGACAAGGTATACGGAGATCGTGATATCGGAACCGCGACGATTTTTCAGGGAGATTTGCGTATTTCCACCAATGTTCGCGAGAGCAGTGGCGACCGTGCGATTGGAACCAGGGTTTCAGAAGAGGTATACAATACAGTACTGGTATCCGGTGAGAAATGGATTGATCGTGCTTATGTTGTCAATGCATGGTATTTCACAGCTTATGAGCCGATATATGACATTAATGGTAATGTAATTGGGATACTATATGTAGGAATGCTTGAAAAGCCATTTACCGATATAGAACAGAAGATGCTTACAAAATTTGCCGCTATTATTCTTGTTGCGATTATACTGTCCTTCCTCATCGCGAGCGTTCTTGCGCACAACATCTCCGAGCCAATCACTGAACTGTTACACACCACCAGATCAATAGCTGACGGCGATCTCTCAAAGCGCGTAAACGTAACACGCGGTGATGAGATCGGAGAACTTGCAGTCGCATTCAACCGGATGGCAGACGTTCTGAAGAAAAATGCCGAGTCTATCAGGGAGAAAACAGCAAAACTGGAGCATGCAAACATTGAACTGAAAGAAATAGACCGACTGAAGTCCGAATTCATCAATATAGCATCCCACGAACTGAGAACCCCGCTCACCACGCTCAAAGGTTATCTTGAACTCGCGCTCGATGGTACACTCGGTGGGTTCACAGATATTCAGATGACTAAATTGAAGATCATGAACAGGAATGCGGACCGCCTTCTTGGTCTGGTCAATGACCTGCTGAACCTATCTGATATCCAATCTAGGCAGATGCATCTCATAAAAAAGAAAACATCGCTCAGAGATATGCTGGATGATGCGATAGAACATATAAAACCACTCGCTGATTCGAAGGGACATGAGATACTGGTGGATATCAGAGAGGATATGGTGATAACATGTGACCGGGCAAGGATCGTATACGCGCTGCGCCATCTGCTCGATGATGCGGTGAGATACACAACAGAACCGGGAACCATCAGGATTACTGCTGAGGATAAGATCGATGATGTACACATCTGTATCTCAGATACAGGGGTCGGTATCCCGGAGAATGAACTTGAGAATATCTTCATACCATTTTATGAACTGAAAGGTTCGATGCAGCACACAACAGGCACATCAGGTCTTGGACTATCGATCGCAAAAGGCATCGTCGAGGCGCACGGCGGCGTGATCTGGATCAAGAGTAAGGTTGGCGTTGGAACGATATTCCATATCGTACTGCCAAAGGGGTGAGTTATGAAACTGAACATCTGCAACAGACTGATCATCGGATTTACGGTTGTTGCGATGCTGACGCTTGTTATTGCCGCTGTGGTTGGTATATATCTGTTGAATGCTATGGTCATGACGACCGTTCAGAAGAATGTGCAGCACGATCTGGATGCAGCACATGCGATATATGATTACAAAGAGGAGAAGATCGAATCGTTTGTGCATCTGCAGGCAGAACGGTATATAACAAGAAATTCTATGATTAATAGGGATCGAAGAGCACTACAGACAGAACTCAGTAAAGTGTCCAGTAATGAGGGACTTGATATACTGGTTGCGGCCGATGCTGATGGAAGGGTATTCGCCCGCGCTCACAACCCGGAATACGGAGATATATCGTATAACTCTATGATACACCATGCACTGCATGGAGATATCATCTCAGGCACTGAAATCATGTCTGTAGAGGATCTGCTGCGTGAAAACCCGGTTCTTGCCGATCGTGCCAGAATCAACATCACGCAGACCGAGAAAGCACTTCCCACCACAAAACCAGTGGAGACATCAGGAATGATGATGCTTGCAGCATCCCCGATCTATGATTACAACGGCACAATCATCGGATCGATGTGTGGAGGCGTCCTGGTCAACCGGAACTATGAGATCGTGGACGAGATCAGGGATGTGCTGTACAGAGGCGAGACATACAAGGGGACGAATCTCGGGACTGCCACGATATTTCAGGATGATCTCAGGATATCAACCAATGTGCCGGCTGAACAATGGGCGCTGCACGAACGCGCGGTTGGAACCAGGGTATCAGAGGAGGTGCGGGAGACTGTGCTGATGCATGGTGAGAACTGGATCGGTCGTGCTTATGTTGTCAATACATGGTATGTCACAGCTTATGAGCCGCTGCGCAACATCGATGGCGATATCATCGGCATGCTGTATGTCGGCATCCTCGAAGAACCGTACATCGATTATCGAAACAGAATCATCTACACCTTCCTTGCCATACTGGTGATGGGGCTTCTGCTGTCAATAATGGTCTCCAGATATCTCGCTTGTGGCATCATCAATCCGATCAGAACGCTGTCTTATGGCGCAAGAGAGGTCTCGAAAGGCAATCTGGATATCAAACTGAAGACGTCATCAGATGATGAGATTGGCGAGTTTACTGAAACATTCAACCGGATGGTTGCGGATCTGAGATCGAAACGCGACCAGCTCATAGAGAGCCATCATGAACTGAAAGCCAGTTACGATCGGATACACGCGATGTCCAGGAAATTGAGATCTGCAAACAGAGAACTAAAAGAACTTGACCGAACAAAAACCGAGTTTTTGAACATAGCAACACATGAACTGCGAACACCGTTAACCGCAATTCGCGGATTTGCTGAAGCAGTGTATGATGGTACGCTCGGAGAGATCAATGAGAAACAGAAGACTGCAATTGAGAAGGTTATTCAGAATTCCGACCGTCTGATCAGACTGATCAATGATATGCTGGATCTGTCCAAGATCAGATCAAAGACGATCGAATATCAGATGAGTAAACTGGATCCAAATGAACTGATCACAGAGTCGATCGAAAATTTAAGACCGCTTATTGATGAGAAGAATCTTGACATTGACATAGATCTCGGAGATGTACCGGCAGTGATTGGCGACCGTGACCGGCTGCATCAGGTGATAATCAATCTGGTCAGTAATGCAATCAAGTTTACGCCAGAGAACGGAAGAATCATGGTTACAACGAGACTCACCGAATCAGGTGTCGAGGTGAGCGTCCGCGATACCGGATACGGTATTGCGCCAATGAATCTGGCACATGTCTTCGATGAATTCAAGCAGATCGGAAGAGGAGAGGGTACCGGACTCGGGCTTGCGATTGCAAAGAAGATCGTAGAGGCGCATGGAGGCACGATCTGGGTAGAGAGCAAGATTGGAGAGGGCAGCGTCTTCACGTTCCGATTACAGGCAGCGGACTCGGATCCGTGACTCGGATCCGTAAAAGTAGGTGCGGTCGTTCAGATGTATGTGTCAAGAACGACCTGATCGCTGCCATCATCAAATGTCGCAGCAACGACTACATGATTTCGTGGGAAGGATCCGCTGCCGACGTATGTCCAGACCGAACCAACATCAGGCTGGTAATCAGATAGTGGATCTGCTGGATTTCCATCTATGGTTGCGTTCAGATACCGCAGAGAACCGGTACCTGGTCCTCCCATGAATGTGAAATCGATTGCTGTCGAGTTCGTTTGCTCTGCCGTTACCACCACCAGATTCATCTGGGGTATGCTGCCGCCCATTCCATAAGCCATTGACCCGACAATTCCTGCCAGCGTAACAGTGATCGCTGCCATCAAGAGGACACTGATAACCGGTGAAACGGTATGTCCGTCCTTTTTAAGATTTTTCTTTCCCATTGTTTTCTCCTTTCACGTTGTTTTGTTACGGGGTGCTGCTGGTTGCAGTCATGGTTGATGATACTTGAGCATCGTACTTCCGTATAAAACTATTGATTTATCATCTATATTCCAAAAATAATGGCAAATAGTTATTGACATCTTCAGTCGTGATTATGGAGACGTTAGTCCATCATCGTCCCGATTCCCTCATCGGTTAAGAGTTCAAGCAATAACGAATGCGGTTTGCTGCCATCGATGATGTGCACCTTCAGAGCGCCACCTTTGATCGCAGATACGCCTGCATGAACCTTCGGGATCATTCCCCCATTGATCACACCCTTCTCGATCAGACCGTCCACCTCTGATAGAGCGATATGCGATATACGCGTACGCTCATCAGACTTATCGAGAAGCACCCCTGGCACATCAGTTAATAGAATCAACTTCTTTGCATGAAGAGCAGCAGCGATATCCCCGGATACGGTGTCTGCGTTCAGATTCAAACTGTTGCCAGCGAGATCAACAGCAATCGGCGCAATCACAGGAATATATCCTTGTTCTGAGGTGATCATGACAATCTCCGGATTGATGATCTCGGTCTCGCCAACCCATCCCAGATCGATCGCATTGAGGGCGCCATCGACTGTCACAGGTGCTTTCTTGCGGGCGAGGATCAGTTTTCCATCCTTGCCAGAGAGTCCGATGCCCTTGCCGCCGTATTTACCGATGAGCGAGACGATTCTTGTGTTCACGTTTCCGACCAGCACCATGCGCGTGATTTCAAGGGTCTCGTCATCGGTTATGCGTAAGCCGCCTGCGAATTCCGGTTTCTTGCCGAGGCGTTCCATCTTCTCTGATATCTCAGGACCTCCGCCATGGATGACGACCGGATGGATTCCGATGTGCTGCAAGAGGATCACGTCACGGACGATGTCATCGAGAATCGCCGGTTCAACGATTGCATTCCCCCCGATCTTGATCACCATGATCGAGTCAGCAAACTCCTGGATGTATGGCAGTGCTTCGATCAGGATCTTTGCTCTCTGTGACATAGCCTATCCCATAATCTCTTTCGTCCTCTTTGCAAGCATCAGTATCCCGATGGCAACGATTCCCATCCCAAGATTCCTGAGTAGACCTGCACATGGAGTCTCAGTAAGCGCAACCACTATATACGTGGTGTGTATCAGACAGCCGAACAGGATGATGTACCAGCACTGCTTCCAGTATGCCAGTTTTGTTGATCGAACTGCGTAGATACATGCATATATCCAGAATAACTCAATTATAAACCGTGTGACCAGCTCTATGTCAGGCAGACATATACTAAACGCCATGCATTGATATCCATCCTCACATCATATAAGATACTATGCTAAATGAGGCGATCATCTGGTATGCGATGATATCGTTCATCGGCGCAGCAGCATTCCCGATCGTATCGATGGTCTGTAAGAACCTATCTGACCAGGGATACAGTATATCAAAGATCGTCGGGATATTGATGCTCGCATATCTGACATGGATTCTCTCCTATCCACTATCCTTCAATAGAGACGTGGTTCTGCTATCCCTGGCAATTATATGTATCGTGTCGCTTTTATGCATTAAAAACAGACCGCAGATAAAGTGGGAAATTGTCATCAGAAATGAGGTTCTGTTCTTTATAGTTTTCATCGTTTTTCTGACGATAAGAGTATACAATCCCGAGATCACCGCGTTTGGCGAGAAGTTCATGGATTTTGCGTTCCTGAATGCAGTCATGAGAAGCAGTCACTTCCCGCCTCATGATCCATGGTTATCAGGCGGATTATTGAATTTTTATTATTATTTCGGATATCTGATCGTCGCAGTACTTAGCAAACTTTCCGGCATCCCTACAACGATCACATACAATCTCGGACTGGTTACGTTCTCAGCGCTCGCGGCAAGCGCATCCTTTGGAATCGGATACGATCTGACAAAGAAGGCGAGATACGGCATATCAACGATGATCATCATCGTCTTCATCGCAAACCCGTATATCGTATTTAATCTGGCAGGCAGTTTCCTGCATCTTCCGGTGACTCATCATGAGGACC
>JAOQII010000040.1 GCA_026134025.1 Candidatus Syntropharchaeum sp. | reverse complement strand
AGTAGGATGATTGGGGGAGATAAACAGATACGAAAAATTCATCCCATCGTGGATTTAGTTTTGCGGGGGAGTATACTCTAGTTTTCGTGAGGATTCTTCTGCGATTTTTCGAATCTCTGCCCTCTACTTTCACCATCTGTATCTCATCGAGAACACCTGATATAAACACAGATTCAAACCTGAAGAAAACAGGGAATTCACGGACTATACCAGTTTCTTTGAAGAGTTTCATTCCAGCCAAGATATAACTAGTGATCGCATGTAACTTATCCACAGGTGTTCTGGGACTCACAGGTATTACGTCGGTAACTTCAAGAAGTAGATCTTTGTGAATCTCTTTTCCCCTTCTCATCTCTTTTCGTTCCATCGCTCCGTGTTTACGCTTGAGATCCACCTGCATCTCACACCAGAATTGACCTGCGAGATCTGACGCGGCTATAACCCCTGAGACCATGGTACAAACCTTCTAATCCACGTTCCTACCCGTGAGTTTAAGTATTTCTCCTCTATCTTTCTCAACTTTTAAGCGAACGTATTCATGTTTGAAGAAATGACTATATAATTCTTGAAAGTAATTTAAATCACTGTGAGGGAATATTATGCCAAAGTTCTGTCCTGAATGTGGTACAAAGTTAGAAATCAAAAATGCTAAATTCTGCCCTGAGTGTGGTACAGATTTCTCTCAATTGAACGATCCTGTTGGTACTGAAGACTCAACTGAAAATGTCAAAGAGATCTCCATTGAGATGGATACTGCTGTCAGATCCAGACCCACCGTATATGAGCTTGGAACAAGGTTTGAAGACACCGTGGAAAAGATTCTTAACGCTCAAGGGTGGAAAACTGAGAAAAGAAAGAAGCTCCTGGGTAAGAGTGGAGCAAAATCAGAGATTGATATAATCGCAAAGCGAACCACGCGAGGTAGAGAGCGAGTTCTTGCTGTTGAGTGCAAGAATTACACAAATCCAGTTCCAATAAAGGATATGAGGGATTTTGTCTCTAAGTTAGAGGACATATCAATTCCAAACGGTCTATTTACGACATATAGCACCTTTTCAAGTGAAGCAAAGGCTTATGGTGAGAGTAAGCACATCCAGATGTGGGACCGTAATTATCTTCTCGAACAACTCTTTTCAATTGAGGTTGGACGTGGTGGGAGTGTAAAGGAAGAAAAGATTCCGCTTGGGTTGCCATTAAAGACATCTTTTGACGAGGCGGTTAACCTGAATCTTAAAAATTCCAGCAATGTCGAAGTGGGCACATGTAGATTGGTCTGGAGACCTTTTTATCTGATCTCATACAGCTTGAAAGCCACAAGATCCGATCCCACAAGGAAGAGGCACCAGTTTAGCGATTCAGGAGATTGTATAATCGATCCCTTCACAGGAGATCTTCTTGATTTCATTCACACCGGCGAGTTTTCCTTTACAAAACTTGGAAAAGAGATGAAACTGATCAAGGAAGTAGAGGAAGATCTTTATATAAAGGAGCTTTCATCCCAGACGCCTGAAAGTAATCTCGTTATCTCTAATGCAGGCGATTTTGAGACTGTAATTCTTAAATCAAACCTCATTTCACAGTCACAGATCAAAAAAAGAGCTGTTCAGGAGATAATAGAGAGAAACACAAGGAAAGTTGATTACCGTGTCAAAGTCAGGACAAGGAAAGGAAGTTACGACTCTCTATCTGATATGACATTTGGACTCATTGAGGATGATGGAACGAGGATCAAATCTTTCACGTTCACCCCAAAGCGAAATGAAATAATGATCAAAGAGACTAAACTGATCTTTGTTCCAAAGTGGGAGATTGAATTTTTGAGCAAAGATTACACCTATTCAAGGGAGATCTTCGCATCAAGTGGATTTGTATCCAGTGATTCTATTCGTTCATGCCCAAAACATATTATAAAAGGGCTTGGAGCCGTGTTAAATGTGACTGTTGCAGTCTGTGAAGTCTGTGGTTTGGCTTTGTGCGGGAAACACATATTTCAATGCCCAATATGTGAGAAGTGGTTCTGTGAAGAGCACAGCGTTAAATGCAGCAGTTGTGATGGGCGCTACTGCACAGAAGATTTAACGCTAACCTGTGCTGACTGTGGCGCCCTTATCTGTGATGAATGCAGAAGAGTCTGTCCCATCTGTATGGAGGATCACTGCAAAGAAGCGTTTGTAAAGTGCAGCGTCTGTGGAGAAAGCTGTTGTAAGACATGTGTGACCAGGAAGAAAACGCTTCTTCTGAGCAAATATGTCTGTTTGAATTGCAGCTGATCGACCAACGATTGTTCTCAACCGCCTCTATCAAAAGCTCCACTATAAGCTCCTGCACCTACCCCCAACCCATTCCCCTTCCTGTAAGCTCGATCACGATAGCCTCTGCCTTAAGATTGCATAAACATATCTTATTGTATTCTTTGCTACTTCTCCTTCAAAATAATCTTTTATCGCTTTTGTTGTCATTTCTGGTGTTTTCAATCGTTTCCTGACCGTCCTATCTGAGTAATAGACGATCTCACAGCTTCCTTCATCTCTCAACTCGTTACACAGGCATCCAAGATCGTCTCTCTGAGATTTATAGACAGGTTCCAGGATTATAATATGCCCGTTCTCTTTCAGTTTCGATCTAAATTTATTGAGATATCTTACTTTTTCCTCAATGCTCATATTCAGCTCAGAGACGACGTTTGAAAATATAATCAAATCAAAGAAGAGATATGGATCGTCGAGGATCTCGTCACCTGCTCTCTCCACTTTCGTCACAAAATCAAAATCATCCAGCAGAATTTCGCATACTTCCGCAAACCTATCATTCTTCTCGACAAAGTAGATCCCTAACTCAGTATCTATATATGATCCAATCGTCTTTGCATCCTCAAGAAAATCACAGATAGATCTCAATGCTGTACCGGGACCTGCGCCAAAGTCAAAAACGTCAAGGAAATTCTTTTCTGGAAGTAGTTCAACCCTTTTTTCCGGTTTTTCAAGGTGCTCAAATAGAATACAGCTCAGCTTCGGATAGTTCACATAGAAATAGTGCAGCAAATATGCCATAATCTCCCATTCATCTTCGTACTTCGGTAACTGTATCTTTTCTTCATTCTCCTTATAATATTTTGATTTTAATGCATTGAACCCTCCGTTTATCTCCTTCTCATATCTCGATAAAACTTCTTCCAATCCCATGCCAAATACAGCCCTGATACACCTGTCGATCGATCCATAGAGACCGTCTGGAATGTGTGCCCACCCATCCACTTCAATTTTATTCTTTAACTCATCCAGCACAACACCTTTCGGATCTCTGACGAATATACCGTGGTGACCATACACCCCATACCATTCAAGACCCAAATTCCGCATCACCGGTTCTGCTATATCAAATATATCTCTAAAATCCATCCTCTCATTGATTAAATTCTTCTCGATTAAATAATCATTTATTTCGCCTATAGGAAACTCCTTTTTCTGTTTCAAAACACTCAAAAGAGCGTTCTTTATTTCTTCCGCTCCTATTTTCATCCCCACCCCTCTCTAAAAGTCCTCTGAGCTTTATCTCTCGCTTTCTGATTAATCTCTTTACTCCACCCCCTGTAATCTCTCAATTTCCATGCTCTGGCTTCATTCAACGGGAGTCCACAGACCGATCTTTTCTCGGATCGATAACAACCAAGACAGTTCCCATCACATCCCTCAACAGGCTCAAACCTGCCTCCTCTTCTCACATATATCGGAACGTCGATCCCTTCACAGTTATTTGAACTCATAAACTCCTTGTTCAATCCCTTTACGTTCTTACCGCCAAGTGATTCAAACTCCATGCACAGTGCCATCGTAACACCGGCTCTATCGCATATCTCCTTCATGGTCCTGAAGAGCTTTCTGCGATAACCCAGATCTGCATTAAAATCACCTCTTATTCGCTCAGTATACAATCTATTCAGTTTACTTTTTGAGATGTCAAAACATTCCTCGAGCTTTGCATAAATCTCGCCCTTTAAGGATGCAGGAATATCCATACAACTTGCGATGATGTGCTTTGCGCCTGAATCAACCGCCCGATTTACAAGCTCCTCAAGCCCCCTCTTCTCATCTGTAACGTAGGGAATAACAGGATCAACTCTGCAAACGGCGAACACATTCTCATCTGCAAGTCGCTCTATATTTCTAAAAAGCTCATCAGTCGATGCACCCCCCTCCATAAGTTTCTTTCTCTTCTCTTCATCTGTTGTCAGGATAGAAACCTGTCCAAAGGAGTGTTCCTGTCCTTTTATCAGCATTATCACATCATCGGGGATTCTTCCCTTTGTTGTAAACTGAATCGGGATGTTTCGAGTGACAAACTCTTTTATTATCTTCTCGCTCAACTCATATTCCTTGTTTATCGGTTGGAAAGGGTCTGTGACAGGTGAGAGGTAGCCACAGCTTGCAACGCTCAGTTTATCCAGTTGATTTGAGATATTCCTGTCAAAGTCCCTGAATACAGCAACAATCCCATTTTCTTCTCTGAACGTTTTGAAATACCCTCCAAGTGCGTGAGCATAGCAGAAGAAGCAGTTGTGGGTGCAGCCGTTGTATGGATTTATGAGAAGACGCTCGGCGGTACACTCCCTGTTGCCGTATGGCTCTATCCCTTCCCACCATCCATGAAGCTCCTTCTTTGAGTCTACCAAAATATGTGGGATGGGTGATTCTATGATCTCAAACTCTCTGGTTCTTCTTCCAAACTGAACTACTGTTTTCATGGATCTCAATCCTGAATATATGACCTTATGCCATCTTATACTTTTTAATCCTCTTTTTCCAGCAAACCACAAAACCAACAAGCAACGCGCGTAAGATCAGAAATAGCAATAAAAAAAACGCCCAGACGTACCATTATCGTTTCTTATTCACCTTCCACAACCCCCCTCACCCTTCTCCCTGCAACCCCAACATAACTCCTATGATCAAGTGCCCTATCGATCTCCTCCTCATCAAGATACCCCCTCACGCGAGCATCCCCCACAAGCACATCCCTGAACTCCACATCCCGCTCAACCGCCTCAATCGAAAGCTGCCTCACCAGTTCATGTGCATCCTGTCTGCCCATGCCTTTACGGGTGAGTGCGATCATGACAGACTCTGCCATATCCAGGCCTTTCATCAAGTTCAAATTGGCCTCGATACGATCATGATGGAACTCTAACCCCTCCAGTATCCTGCAGGCAAGCACGATCAGATGGTCGGTCAGGATACAGCTTTCAGGAAAGATCACGCGCTCGGAAGATGAGTTTGTAAGATCCCGCTCATCCCATAACGTGTTATTCAGAAGTGCTGGCTCAACCATGGCTCTTACGATTCTTGCAAGCCCGCATACCTGCTCACTCTTTATCGGATTTCGCTTGTGGGGCATTGTTGACGATCCAACCTGACGCTTTCCAAACGCCTCTGATACTTCAGCTATCTCACTTCGCTGGAGGTTTCTCAAGGTTGTACATATCTTATCAAGCGTTGTTGCGATATTTGCGAGTGCAAAGACAAACTCTGCATGTCGATCACGCTGTATGACCTGGTTTGAGACGCGTGCAGGCTCAAGCCCCAAAATCTCCATAACCCTTGACTCGATCTCGATTGCATACTCTCCCAGAGGTGCTCCAGTTCCAACAGCCCCGCTCATCTTCCCGACCGCGATCCTGCCCCTGACCTCACCCAGCCGCTCGATATGCCGCTCAACCTCCACAGCCCAGAGTGCAAACCGCATACCGTACGTTGTTGGCACAGCGATCTGACCATGGGTGCGACCCACACACACAAGATCCTTTGTCCGATTGCTAAGATCAAGCAGTATCTTCTCCAGATCATGCAACCGCTCAACGATAAGATCTGCTGAGTCTCGAAGGAGCATGGCAAGTGCTGTGTCAACGATGTCATAAGAGGTTGCCCCAAAATGCACCCATCTTCCAGCATCCCCTGCCTTCTCGGTCAAAGCAAGCACAACCGCCATCAGGTCATGGTCGATCTCAGCCTCGATCTCCTTGACTCGGGAAAGCTCAACCTCGTCCTTTGCCATATCGATCCTTTCGGCTGCATCATACGGGATCAATCCAAATTCAGCCTCTGCCTTTGAAAGAGCCGCCTCAACTTCAAGAAGTGCCCTGAGCCTTCTCTTCTCTTCCCAGATTGCCTTCATCTCAGGGCTTCCGTACCTGAACTCAATTGGATGGATCGCCATTTGCCTTTATCTCGATATGGTACTCCTGGATCACGGGGTTTGCGAGAAGCATCCTGCACATACGCTCAACCCGTTCTCTGGCGCGCACAGGATCATCGCCTTCAAGTTCGATCTCAAAGGTCTTGATCGATGAGACATTTCTCACCTCTCCGAAGCCAAGTTCACGAAGTGCTTTTGCGGTTGTTTTACCTTCAGGGTCTGCAACCCCATGTCTCAAGATTATCTGGACGTCTGCATGTATCATACTTCGATCATTTTCGTACTCAGGATGCGTTCAATGATCTTGTCCCGTGGCGTGTTCTCGATGAAAGCGACCTGATCACGGTCAAAGCCCATCAACAGGGCTAAAACCTGGTTGTAATAAAAAACTGGGATCGAGAAATCTTCTCCTTTCTCCCGAAGCTGCATCTGCCCGAGATCGAACTGCATGTGGCAGAACGGACAGATATCAACGAGCATATCCCCCCCAAGTTCCTTTATCTGTACCATCTTCTTTCGCATGATCGATAAAGACAGGTCACGGTCGTTTGCAAAGAGTCCTCCCCCTGCACCACAACACGTATGTTTCTCGGTGAACTCAAGGCTCTCAGCTCCCCATGCCTCGACCAGATCATCGAGCATTCGTGGCATCTCAGGGTCGTCAAGCTCCTCGACCTTGTAGGGCCTTAGGACATGACATCCATAATGAACCGCCACCTTGAAACCCTCAAGCCTCCCTGCTGCGATCTCACGGATATGATCAACGCCGACATCTTCATTCATGACCTCAACGAGATGCTTGATCTTTGCCGTACCCTTATACTCGCGGTCCATATCGGCTAAAAGCTCATTCACACGATCTTTTCGTTCTGGATCAGACTGAAGCAACTTATTTGCCCAGTTAAGCGACCCCTGACATCCACCGCAGAACGTCATAACATCAAGCCCAAGCTCCTCTGCGATCGAGATGTTTCTTGCAGATACGGTGAGGGCTGCAAGTTCGTCAAAGTTCTTAAATCCTGCTCCTGGGGCTGGACAGCACGTGGCACCCTCCATATCGAGAAGCTCAACCCCAAGTTCTGCCAGTGTAAGTCTTATTGAGTTCTCGATATCAGGATATCTCAAAGGTCCGACACAGCCAAGGTAGAACGCATAGGATATCATATCATTCCTCCAGCTCCATTTTATCCCAGTTAAATCGTATTATCTCGGCAATTCCCCGCTTTTTAACGATTTTTTGAATCTCATCTATCGCTTCAGGATGGCTCGCCGCGGTCGGTGGACGTGCTGGAAGTCCGATACCCTCCCGTTTCTTCTCAATATCCTCGAGGCTTGGAACAGCGTGACCGAGTTTCGTTATATTTGCGGAGGTGTTACGGGATGCCTGCGGTGTGTAACCCTCACGTGCTGAGATTCTTCTTAAAGCAACGATTACATCTGTTGGATTTACCTCCTGCGGGCACCGGTCGAAGCATGTAAAACAGGTTGTACAGCACCAGATATCCTTCTCTGGCAGGACTTTATCCTTCAAGCCGAGTGCAGTTCTTCGCATGATTCTTCTCACACGATAGAAGAACTCCGTACTGACCGGGCAGTCAGAGCTGCATGTTCCGCACTGATAACATGCAGAGAGGTTCAGACCACCAAACTTCTTCACAAGGTCTGGAAAATCACTGTCTGCATTTTTTAGCTCAATTACTTCCATATAACCACCTACGCCACTCCAAATGCGTCTATCTGAGCCATGATCTGCTTATCCATGAAGTGATTCATCGTTATCGCACTGGATGGACAGCCACAGCCACAGACACCACATCCTTTGCACTTTGCTTCATTGATCCTTGCAACAAGCACACCCATCTCGTTAACGATGAGCTCCGGGACCTCATAAGGACATGCCGAAACACAGACACCACATCCACTACACCGTAAATCATCAACGCTGGCGATCGTTCCTTCAGCCTCTATGAACGGTCTGGAGAGAACTGTACATGCACGCGATACAGCAGCACACGCCTGTGAAACCGTCTCACCTATCAGCTTTGGCGCGTGCGCGATCCCGCATAAGAAGACACCATCTGTTGCAAAATCTACAGGTCTCAGTTTTGCGTGTGCCTCGAGAAAGAACCCATGCTCGGTCAGCGGTAGCTTCAGAAGTTCTGAGATCTGGGGGTTATCCGGTGCGGGCAGCGTTGCGGCACTCAAGATGAGAAGATCGGGCTCAATTATGAACTTCTCCTTGAACAGCTGGTCAAGCACGGCAACCTTGAGCACGTCCCCTTCTTTTGTGACCTCTGGCTTCTCATCCTCCAGTGCATATCTGATAAACAGGACACCGAGATCCCTTGCCTTCTTGTAGTACTCCTCCTTGAATCCATAGGCTCGGATATCCCGATAGAGTACGTATACATTTGCACTTGGATATTTCTCCTTTATCACGATTGCGTTCTTGATAGCGGTTGCGCAACAGACCCTTGAGCAGTATGACCGATCATCATCTCTCGATCCAACGCACTGGATCATCACGACCGTCTTGTCAGCAAGGTCGAGCTTCCCTTCATCCATCCTCTCTTCAAACTCATGCTGTGTAATAACACGCTCATCTTCCCCGTAGAGATACTCATCAGGTTTATACTCAACTGCACCTGTTGCAACGATGATAACGCCGCAGTTGATCTCTTTATTATCGCTACCATTCACTGTGAGGTTGGCTTTAAAGTTTCCAATATATCCTTCGATCAAATCAATCTTTGCGTTCTTTGTTATCTCGATCATCGGGTTTGTCTCAACCTCGCTGATCATCTGCTTGAGTAAATCCTGTGGATCTTCACCGGTCAAGCTGTAACGGAGCGACCTCAGGTTTCCACCAAGTTCAGCCTCCTTCTCAACGAGATAAACCCTGTAACCCTGCCGGCTCATCTCACGTGCCGCAGTCAGACCTGCGATCCCACCACCGATCACCATACAGTCATGGTTCATATCGATCGGGATATTCTGGAGTGGCTGGAGCATATTCGACTTTGCAACCGCCATCCTGACGATATCTTTGGCTTTCTCGGTTGCACGTTCTGGTTCATGCATGTGTACCCATGAGCACTGATCTCTGATGTTCCCCATTTCAAAGAGATATGGGTTCAGACCTGCTTCCCTGCATGTGTTTCTGAAGAGTGGTTCATGGGTTCTCGGGGAGCAGGATGCCACAACGACTCTATTGAGACCGTGTTCTTTTATAACGTCCTTGATATGCCCCTGATTATCCTGTGAGCACGCATAGAGCACGTTTTCTGCGTACACAACGCCTGGAAGTGTCTTTGCATAGTCAACCACAGCCATCACATCAACAACACTTGCGATATTGATTCCGCAATGGCAGACAAAGACGCCGATACGCGGGAGTTCGCCGCTAAAATCAAGTTCTTCTGGATATTCTTTTGGTGTCACCTGTGTATTTCTGGATTCGGATATAATGCTGGATGCCTTTGCAGATGCGCCTGAAGCCTGCGCTACCGTTTCAGGTATGTCTTTTGGCTCAACAAACGCACCACAGACATAGACACCCTCGCGGGTTGTATCAAGCGGTGCAAACTCTGTTGTATCACAGAATCCAAAGCGGTTGAGATCAATATCAAGCACCCTTGATAATTCCCTGTTACCATCCGGTGGCTGGAATCCGACCGAGAGTACGATCATATCGAACGTTCGCTCCTCAATCTCACCCACCTCATTCTCATATCGCAGGAGGAGTGATTGATCTGGCTTTACCTTCACGGCCGGGACCCTGCAGCGTACAAAATTGAGCCCATACTCTTCCTTCGCACGGTTGTAGTACTCCTCAAAACCCTTCCCGAAGGTTCGCATATCCATATAGAAGATCGTACATTCAAGTTCTGGTGCATGTTCTTTCGCGATCACCGCTTCCTTTATCGCATACGTGCAACAGACACTCGAGCAGTAGCCCCTATCAAGCTTCTCGTTTCGTGATCCAACACACTGAATCCATGCGATAGATTTTGGCTCTTCTCCACTCGATGGCTTTACAACATGCCCGCCTGTGGGACCTGTAGGTGCAAGGAAACGCTCAAACTCGATCGATCTCACAACATCCGGATGATCATATCTATATTCCTTTGTCAGGTTTGGATCGAAGGTCTTATAACCAGCAGCAAGCACCACACTGCCCACATCAATAGATGTCTCTCTATCAGGGATGCTAAAGTCGATCGCACCAGCTTCACAGACGATCTTACACAGCCCGCAACCCATACAGGTCTCTTCGCGCCTTATTGCCTTGAGTGGGACTGCCTGGGGGAAAGGTATGAAAATATTTCTTGTGCCTGTGAGATCCTCATTAAAGTCATCGAGTATCTCGACAGGACAGACCGATGCACATGATCCACACCCTGTACACTTCTCCTCGTCCACATACCGTGTTCGCCTTCTGATTCTGGCAACAAACGCCCCTGGCTCTCCTGAAAGCTCAAGAAGATCACAGTTTGTGAGAAGCTCTATATTCGGGTGTCCTGCAACGTCAACGAGCTTCGGCGAGATGATGCACATCGCACAATCGTTGGTTGGGAACGTCTTATCAAGTTCTGCCATGTATCCGCCGATACTGGGGTACTCGGTCAGAAGATAAACCTTGAAACCTGAGTCTGCCAGATCCAGAGCTGACTGCATCCCAGCAATACCTGCACCCACAACGAGTACGGCTCCGATCTTCTCTTCACTCATGTCTCATCACGCCAAATTTAGATGATAGCTTCAATCTGCGCAAGGACACCTTCATCATCGAAGGACTGATGCGTTATCGCGCTTGATGGACATAGTGACGCACACGTTCCACATCCCATACAGATTTCTGTAACATGTGCAACCTCTTTAACCTCAAGAATTGGCCATCCATAGGTCACATGTTCTTCAACAACAGATCGAAGAAGTTCAATTGCCCCAAATGGACATGCCTCGACACAGACGCCACAGCCAGAGCAGATCTCATCATTAACGAGGGCAACAGCACCCTGAATCAAGACATCCTCACGCTGAAGTATACTGCATACCCTTGAAGCAGCAGCGATTCCCTCAGCAATCGCCTCGTCCACGGTTCGAGGTAGCTTGATCGCACCTGCTATAAATGTTCCATCGATCTCAAAGTCTACAGGTTTTAGCCTCAGGTGTGAGTCTCCTTTAACCTCTGCGTAGAACTTATCAGGCATATCAGTGCCAAAAAGGTCATTTATAACCTCCATACGATCACCAACCTCCACCCCCACCCCGAGCACAACCAGATCCGGCTTGATCTGAACTTCATCGCCGATCATCGTATCAAAGATCGAGACGATACCGTTCTCATATTTAGGGGGATTTTCTGGTTCATACCTTAAGAATATGGCACCACTGCTTCTTGCATCCCTGTAAAGCTTCTCATAGACGCCATACGTCTTGACATCCTCGCAGAGAACGAATACTTCAGTCTGCGGATTCTGCTTCCTGATCTCGAGTGCATTTGCAACCGTCTCAATACTGGATGCCGGAGAAGCATCACACTGGATCATCGCGACAGCCTTTGCATCAAGCCCTGAATTTAGCATAGGTTTTAGCTCAGCATTGGTTATGACCTTCGGATCCTCTCCATAGTTGTAGAGCCCTGTTGGATCAGCCCGCTCTGCCCCGGTTGCAATAACGATCGCACCTGCCTCAAGTTTTTCATCGCCGACCATGCATGAGAAGTTGCCGACAAATCCATCGATCCTATCAACCTCACACGAGGTCATAACCTGGATCAAGTCATTTGATTCAACCTGCTCGATGAGATCACTGACAACCTCGTTCGATGTGCCAAGCATACCACCGAGTTTATCCTCACGCTCGATCAAGTATACACCGATGCCTTTCGATGCAATCTCTATGCTTGCGCGCATCCCTGCTACACCACCGCCAAGCACAAGCGCCTTCTTTGTTACCGGAAGGGATGCCATGTTGAGGGGCGTGAGTTTTTTCGCCTTTGCGATCCCCATCCTGATGAGATCAATCGATTTTGCACTTGCCTCATCACGTGGGTGCACCCATGCAGCATGCTCACGGATGTTTGCAATCTCAACAAGATAGCGGTTCAGACCCGCTCGCTCTGCCATGTCCCGCACCATCTCCTCATGCTTGCGGTGTGAGAGACCTGCAACGATGATTCGGTTTGAGCCTGCTGTAACAAGCGACCCGATCTTTGATTCAAGTTCCTGTAAGGTTGCTGCCTCCTCTACCCCGCTTACACTCTCGATCGAGGCGATCTCGGATCTAATCTTCTCAAGATCGAGATATTTTCCAAGATCATTCCTGTCTGTGAAGATCACAACGCCAACGCTGGGTTCACCCGTGAGTTCTATCATCCTGGGGGATTCGATCGTTCTTGATCTGTCTTCTGCTGCGAGTGTTGCCGCGGCCTCTGCCTGTGCGACCGAGTCTGAGATCCTCAAAGGTGTTGATACACAGCCCGCAGCATATATGCC
>JAOQII010000004.1 GCA_026134025.1 Candidatus Syntropharchaeum sp. | reverse complement strand
GGATACGATGAGATCGTTCGTGGCAGGGACTGTGAACTTTCATGTTATGGTTGAGAAAGAAGGTGCGGCTGGAGTTTAATTGTGTAAGGGGTCTACTGATGGAGGTATCAATGGAGGAGAGGGATGAACCGAAATAAATATCAGATAGGACAATAGATGATTAGAACTGAGAAATTTATAAAAAAATTAGATAGGAGTTGACCCCATGAAAAGTAAAAGTGATATAATAGATCTTTATGATGAAAGAGGAGAGCTAATCGCAGAAAAGATTCCCCTACAGGCGATAAGTCCGCTGAGAAACAGGGCGATCAGGGATGCGATCATGACCTTCAAGCGGTCTGCGATCATAAACCTGAAGAAGGCTGAACATGCACTCAGAACCGGCGCCCTCGGCTCTGAGATGGGGATAGGTGAAGACTGCCAGATACCAGGTTGTGAGATGGATCTTGATATCGTGGCAAATGCAGGTGCGATCGCAGATAGGATCAGGGAGTGGTTACAGGTAGAAGAAGGCGATGACACCGTTGTTGAGGTTATCGACAATGGTGAGATGCTATTCGTCCTTGTTCCAACAAGAAGGGTTGAGATGGGATCTGACCTTGCAAATCCACGTGTCAATGTCGGGATTGCAGCAGCACATGCGATAATCGAAGCGTTCGGTCTCACGCCTTTCACAGGAACCGAGGTTATCAAGTCTGCCATATTCGGAAGGTATCCCCAGTCGATAACCACAAAAGGAGCGCTCTCAGGTTTGATCCCTGCATGGCCACCAACGGTTGATGGTGTGGGTCTGAACTTCAGGACAAATATGGTGAATGATATCGTTGCGATGACAAATAAGGACACACTCAACGGAGCAGCACTCTCATCGATCCTTGAGCATGTTGCGATGTTCGATTCAGGTGATGCGATCCACCCGGCTTATGAGCGATACCACCTGCTTGGGCTTGCATATCAGGGTTTGAACGCAGATAACCTTGTTTATGATCTGGTAAAAGAGAACGCGGTTGATGGTACGATTGGATCTGTCATCGTGGATCTGATTAACCGCGCAGCAAAGGATGATGTTATATCGGTAAAGGAAACACTTCCATCTGGATTTAAGATCTACAAGACTGATGATGCGTCCCTCTGGAATGCTTATGTTGCAGCAGGACAACTTGTGAGTGTTATCATAAACTGTGGAGCGATGAGGGCGGCACAGGGCGTCCCAGCCTCGATGGTCGAGTTCAACGACATGATCAAGCTTGCAACAGGGCTTCCAGACATCGACTACGGCAGGGGTCTTGGAACCTCGATCGGGGTATCATTCTACTCCCACAACATCTATGGTGGAGCAGGACCTGGTGCGTTCTCCCCCGCAAACCCGCTCCTCAGACACTGTAGAGGATTTCTTGCGCCGTGTTTTGTCGCTGCGATGTGTCTCGATGCAGGTACACAGATGTTCAATACTGAGCTGACATCCGCCACATTCTTGAGGATTAGAGACATACTCCCAGAAGAGGTGAAAAAGCCGATAAAATCTGTGGCAGAGGCTGCGCTTGAGCTTAAAGGTACGTTAAGGTAAGGAGGTTCTTAGAATGAAACAATTTCAGATTCCATATCCAGGTGATGATGCAGTAGCAAATAAGCGAAAAGAGTGGTTGAACGCTTCATTTAGTCCAAAAAAGATCAGAGATATGAGTGATGAGGATATCGTAAGGCTATTAGGGCATAGAAAGCCAGGAACAGCCTATTCTTCAGTCCATCCGCCACTTGATGAACTTAAAGAGGCTCAAGATCCGATAAAAGAACTTGTTGAGCCCACCCCAGGCGCAAAGGCAGGTGATAGAATACGATACATCCAGTTTGCAGACTCACGACATCTTGCACCGCTGCCACCATGGATGCGATTTAGGATGTATGGCGTACGTCTGAGAGGATTCGACTCACTTGCATACTCAGGAAGGACGTTGCTGGAGCAGCGTGAACGGGACCTCGATAAGACCTCAAAGTTCCTTATGGAGACCGAGATATTTGATCCAGCACGGGTTGCACTGCGATCGATCACCGTCCATGGCTTCTCATTGAGGCTCGATGAGGATGGGTTGATGTTCGATGCTCGAAGACGTTACATCTTCAATAAAGAGACAGGTGAGGTTGAGTACACAAAGACACAGCAGTCTGTCCCGCTTGAGAAGCGAATACGGGTTGGAAGACCGATGAGCGAGGAGGATCTTGAGAAGGTGGCAACCCTCTATCGGTTTGGAGTAATATCGCCCCGCGACTCGGATGAACTTCTGAAGGTCATGAAACGCATCGGTGAGTTGAGAGTCCTGGGTGGTCTTAGACCAGATTTAGTGGATGGGAGGTGATTGATATGGCTATTGATAAGACAAAAGAGCATATAAAAGTACTGGAAAAAACCTTCAAGGTTGAACCGACCGACGTCATCGATAAGAAGCTCTACCAGCATGGTGGAACACGCCAGTCAAAGCGAAAGTCAGAGTATATCGAGTTTGCAAACAGGATAGCAGAGGAGCGGGGGATACCAGGCTATGATCCTGACCATATCGCACTCGAGCTTGAGGTTGGCGTACCTTTAGGACAGCGATTCCTTGAGCCTGTCAAGATCAGTGGGACCGATGTCTTCTGTGAGTTCGAGGATATTCACATCATGAACAATGCTGCGATCCAGCAGATGATCGATGATATCTTCAGGACAGCGATCGTCTGCCTCGATCTACCACACAGGGTTCTCATCGATCGATATGGATTTGAGGTTACCCCTGAGTCGATAAACACCTACCTTGAGACGATAAATCACACGATGGTAGGTGGTGCTGTCGCCCAGGAGCATATGTGCGAGCTTCATCCAGGACTCTGTGCTGATGGATATGTGCAGGTCTTCACAGGCAACGATGATGTTGCAGACTCAATCGATCGGCGTTTCCTGATCGACATCAATCGTGAATTCACACCTGAAAAGGCAGCAAAGCTGAAGGAAGGCGTCAAAAAGAGCCTGTGGCAGGTTGGAAGGATTCCCACCCTTGCATTAAGATCAATGGATGGTGGAGCGATCCATAGATGGAACGCGATGGCACAGACGATGGCTTTCATCTCTTCCTACCACCTATGTGCAGGTGAGGCTGCGATCTCAGACTTTGTCTATGCTGCAAAACACGCCCAGTACATCTGGATGGGGACACCGCCATTTGTATCAAAGGCGAGGGGACACAACTCGATCGTTGGACTCCCGATGGGCTATATATTTGATATAATACAGCATGAGAGTGCGATGCCTGATGATCCAGTCCCTGTAAGTTCTGAAGGGCTTGCACTGGAGGTTATACTCTTCTTCCAGTTATACTATGGGCAGATGATGATCGGGACCGTTGGAGCAACGGTGGCACCGGCGACACATTATGTCAACGACCTCTATGAGAGCAGGGGTGCTCATCTTGTAGACTGGATCAGGGAGAAGTATGGGGAGATTGCGTCGGCACCGATGGACTGGGACACGATCCATGACTGTGCAACAGAGGCAACGATGCACTGTTTGGAGGAATATGATACATATCCACTCCTGCCAGAGCACCACTGGGGGCTGATCCATGCGATCCAGATCTCAATCGCAGCCGGTGCCTGTGCAGCATGGGCGACAGGAAATCCGATGGCAGGATCGCTTGCATCACACCACTCGATGTCGCTTATACAGAAGGAGTCGATCCTGAGAACTGGCTGGGGTGGACAGGAGTCTACACACCATCCAGCGATGGCAATAATGACATCTGTGCTACTCGATGAGGGCTTGCCGGTTGAGCTTACAGGACTGAACGTCCCGTTCAGATCTCCGTTTGCAGACTCACAACATTTCACCTCGCATAACGTCGTTGCAGCACATGAGGCAAGGATGGATGCATGGGCACTCTCCCCGGTCGTCAAGGTCGCATTTGCAGATCCGCACCTCGTCTTCAACTTCCGTGATGTGAAGGGGACGGTTGCAAAAGGGGCGTTAAGGGAGTTTGAGCCTGCAGGTGAGCGGGATATTATCAGGCCTGTCAGGTAAAGTTAAGGGATTGGATGAAGGTTATCGCTGGAAGAGCATCGGAAATGCTTGCATCGAGGGTGGCAGAAGCCTTTGGTTGCGATCTTGCCCTCACCGAGTTTAAACTCTTCCCTGACGGTGAGCTGTACACCCGCATCGTGGATGATGTGGCGAGCGAAGAGGTCCTCATCGTTCAGAGTACACTCACCGATACCGATTTTATCTGCCTTCTCCAGCTCATCGATGCGTGTGTGGTTGCAGATAGCATCTCAGTTGTTATTCCCTACTTTGGATACGCAAGGCAGGATAAGCGGTTTAAAGCCGGGGAAGGGGTAACAGCCCGTGCACTTGCAAGAACGATCGAAGCGGATCGCGTATTTACGATAAATATCCACAACCCTGGTGTGATGAAGTATTTCACATCTTCAGCACGTGACCTTAACGCTGCAGCAGTTATCGGAGATTATATCGATGGGCTAAACCTCACGGATCCGCTTGTTATTGCACCCGATGGTGGGGCAAAAGAACTTGCAGCATCTGTGGCAGCAGGCGGTGAGCTTGATTGGGACTGGCTTAGAAAGAAACGAATAAGTGACGATGAGGTCGTAATCGAGGACAGGGATCTTGCTGTAGCAGACAGGGATGTTATAATCGTTGATGATATCATCTCAAGCGGTGGGACGATCATCGAAGCTGCAAATCTCCTGAAGCGAAACGGTGCAGGGAATATCTATGCAGGATGCATCCACGGCGTATTTGTTAGGAACGCACTTTTGAGGCTTAAGAAGGCTAAAATCAGCCCGTTCTCAACAGACACGATCGAGACAATTACAAGTTCCGTGAGCGTTGCAGGACTCATAAGAGATGCGCTTCTATGATGCGGATATTCGGTGTTATCGGTGACCCGATCGGGCATTCACTCTCCCCGAGGATGCACAATGCTGCATACAGGGCGCTCGAGCTTGAGTGTACGTATCTCCCATTTCGCGTGAAATCTGAAGATCTGAGCGAAGCAATCCGTGGTGCAAAGGCGCTTGGAATTCAGGGTCTCAACGTCACAGTCCCACACAAAGAGGCTGTGATGGCGTTTATCGATCCCGATCCACTTGCAGAAAGAATCGGTGCGGTAAATACGATCGATTTCATCCGTGAAAAAGGATACAATACCGATGCGTTTGGCGTTACAGGTTCGCTTCGGTCAGCAGGTATTGATCTTGGAGATAAACGTGTTCTGATGCTTGGTGCAGGTGGAGCTTCCCGTGCAGTAGCTTTCTCCTGTGTTGAGGCAGGTTGCAAGCTTGTAATCTCAAACAGGACAAAAGAAAAGGGTGAAAGACTGGCTGATGAGCTTGGTGGGAGTGTTACTGCAATCGGTCTTGAAAGAGAGAGAATCGCACCTGTTATAGCCGAGTCTGATATTCTCATAAACACAACATCGGTAGGTATGTACCCGGAGGTTGATAAAATTCCGATAGACCCTGACCTCCTTCACGAGGACCTGATCGTATTTGATCTTGTCTATAACCCCCAAAAAACCATGCTGCTTGGTGAGGCAGAGCGTAGAGGGTGCCTGACGATAGATGGTGTCAAGATGCTCGTCTATCAGGGGGCGGAGTCATTCAGGATCTGGCTGGGGGTCGATCCGCCGCTTGAGGTTATGGAGGAAGCTGTACGAGAAGGGTTGAAGGATATGTATGGCTGATGTATGAGAGGATAAAGACCTCTTGCGTAATCATTCATACTCAGACCATCACTTTTTATAATATTCCAAGACTCTATTTCTGAAACGCTGGAGTTCCTGCTCCGGTGCCTCCAGATCGTCGAACGTCATCGTTGCCAAGTAAGACGTAATGATTCTTGATCTTGGATCGATTCTCTGGCAATTAGCTCGCAACCCCTGAGGGAGGGCTATGCGGGGGACGAGATTCGAACTCGCGAACTCCTACGAGACAGGGTCCTAAGCCCTGCGCCTTTGACCTGGCTTGGCAACCCCCGCATCAAAAAGAATGGATACTGATCATTCACCACCAAGTTTCATTATTGCCTCGATAAGATCTCCGTTTGCACTCTCCAGAGCTTCTTTTGCCTCTTCGCGCGTTGCACCGGTCTTCTCGATCACAAGTTGAAGATCCTCCTCATCTATTTCAGGCCCCAGTGATCGCTCCTCTGGCGTTCCAACAACCTGATAGAGCGTTGTCCCCTGTGCATTCATCACCGTGACAACCGCATCCGGAAAGACCAGTTCTCGATCACCCATCCTGATTACGACCTCACGCACATCCTCAAGCTCATCGAGTGAGATCCCCATCTGTTTCATCATCTGTTTCATCTTTCTCGGGTTGGCACCCGCCATTCCAGGAAACATCTTACTCAACTCCTCCGACTCCAGATCTAACATCAACCGCCACACCCCTCATAAACGAAAGCATCTCGCACGCTGAAAGAACTGCTTTACCCGTGCCCAGCAGGTTGCGGGATCGATCGACGACCAGGACCTCATCGAACGCGCGAAGATCATCATCGACCTCGACGACATGCCTCGCAAATACATTCTTACCATCACGAACGAAGGGGGCTGCATCATCCTCAACAACGACACGCATCTTTGGGTATGGAAGGTGGTGGTGCAACCTTGTAGCACCCTCAATACTTAAGGTGAATAGCCCATCGGTCTTAAGTGTTGCTATCCTCTCCCCCCTATAGAAGATCTGCCTTATACGCCCTGTTCTTGAGCGGCGAATCTCAGGTTCATCAGGGAAGAGAGCAGATCCAGCTCCCCTACCAAATTGATAGTTTGCTATAGCCCTGACTCTCTTCCAGTCGTCCCTCATCCAGACCTCGCTTGATCTCTTCAACCGTGCTTTTCAGGTTTTTCTTGTTCTCAAAACATTCAATCATGAACAGCAGATCAATTACCCGTGTATACTTTAACTCGTTGGCGCTTTTAATCATATTTGGTATCGCGCGAATCACATTATCCACGATCGAGATGTGTGCCATCCTCGATGTGCGGGAGAATGGGTTAATATCGATCGCTATCACTTTCTTTCCCATCGCAACAAGCGCCTCACACCGATCCCCATCCTCAAGCGGCACAAGCACTGTATCTGCACTGAATATCCCTTCTCTTGAGACCTTCGCACGTTCACTTGAAAGACCTGGTATCACCTCATTAGGTTCCAGGCCAAGAACACCCCTGGCACCATAGCTCTCAAGATGCTCTTTGATCTTTGCTATCCGCTCCTCTGTCCTGTGAAAGAGATTCACTTCGATCTTTGCATCCACAAGCTCTGCAAGCTCGACGATCCCTTTCGGAGCCAGTGCTGCGGTATTGCCGTTTACAGATATTACAGGTCTTTCTGCAGTTAAAAGAAGAGCAACAGCCGCATCTTCTGCCTCTAACGCAGTTGGAAGTGATTTTTCACCGATGAGATAATCGATCGCCTCACCTCTCCCGTGTGCGATGAGTCCCTGCCTGCTGGTAATTCCTGCTTCAACGCATCTTGTTATTTCTTCCCGCAGCGACAAAGATTCGTAGCGGGGATGATTCTTTGGAATCTCGGTCATAAATTATAATCCTTCACATCACCGCCAGCACACCGCCAGTTATTGCAATATTCAGAAGTGCAAGCGGTAGGAGCCACTTCCATCCAATATCAAGTAACTGATCAATCCTGACCCTTGGTAAGGTTGCACGAATCCAGAGGATCACCCAGATCACGATAAAGGTCTTTATAGCAAACCAGAGCCATGACGGCAGGAACGGCCCATTCCAGCCTCCAAGATATAGCGTGGTGAGAATTCCCCCTGCAACAAAGAGTTCAAGGTACTCAGCTAAGAAGAAGAAGGAGAATTTCATCCCTGAATATTCGGTTGTGTACCCTGCAACAAGTTCTGATTCAGACTCCTGGAAGTCGAAAGGAATTCTCCCAAGGTCTGCAAGGAGTCCGATGAAGAATATCAGAAATCCAAGCGGCTGGAGAATAATATAAGGTAATCCGGTCTGTGCTTCAACGATTCCAGGTAAACTCAATGTTCCTGCAAGTAATACTACCCCTATGGCAGCGAGAACCATCGATATTTCATAGCTTATGATCTCTGCCGCCCTTCTAAGCCCTGCAAGAACCGCATACTTGTTATTCTGCGCCCATGAAGCCATAATAATACCAAGCGTCGGAAGCGATGAGACTGCAAGCAGGAAGACGATCCCAACGCTGAGATCTGTCATAACAAGGGTTTTTCCGAAGGGAATTACAGCAAGTACGACCACGACAGGTACAAACATCACGATTGGTGCAAGCAGGAAGACCCATTTATCGATCGTCTTTGGGTGAACATCCTCCTTGACGAGCAGCTTGATACCATCCGCGATCGGCTGCAGGAGTCCATGTGGCCCTGTTCGCATTGGCCCTATTCGCTGCTGAATATCACTCAGGACTTTCCGTTCAAGCCATGTCAGGTATGCAAGTATCAACGATGCTACGGTCGCGACAACCCCCGCGATAGCAAGTACCAGCATTATCCTGATCACAATCTCTGGTAAAAAACCTGAAAGTATCTGATAGACTCCCAGCTGACTCAGGATTCCAACAAGTGAATCATACATCGTTGTTGTCATCTATCCATCTCCCCAAGACATATATCCAGGCTACCCACGGTCGCAACAACATCCGCAATCTTTGCATTCTCACACATGACAGGCAGTGCAGCGACGTTGCTGTATGCAGGTGAGCGAATCCTGAGCCGATACGGCTTATCAGATCCATCACTTATTATTAAAAAGCCAAGCTCACCTTTAGAACCTTCAACACGAGAATAAACCCTTCCAGGTTCTGGCTTTATCTTCTTCGGAACCTTTGCCATGATTTCTCCTTCTGGAATCTTGTCAAGTGCCTGCTGAACGATCTTCATACTCTGTTTCATCTCCTCAACTCGAATGAGGTAACGGGAATAGACGTCACATCCATGCTCCACAGGAATCCTGAAATCGAACCGATCATAGATCGAGTAGGGCTCAATCTTTCGCGTATCGTATTCAAGTCCTGATGCTCTGGCAATAGGTCCTGTCACACCATAATCGATCGCATCTTCTTTTGGTAGTATCCCGACTCCGACCGTTCTTGCCAGAAAGATTTCATTCTCGGTCAAGATCGTCTCATACTCACTCAGCTTCTCAGGAAATATATCGAGGAAGTTCTGCAGGCGGTCGGCAAAGCCTTCTGGCATATCTTTTGAGACACCGCCGATTCGCATGTATGAAAATGTTATCCTCGCACCGCAGAGCATCTCAAAGATATTTAAGATCTCTTCTCGCTCCCTGAAACAGTAGAAAAACGGTGCCATCGCGCCAAGATCAAGCCCCCATGCAGAGAGCCATACAAGGTGAGACGCAATCCTTGAAAGCTCTGTCGTCATCACCCTGAGGTACTCAGCTCGCTCTGGGACCTCAATTCCAAGAAGTTCCTCTACTGCTTTAACATAACCGAGGTTGTTGAGCATGCTTCCGGCATAATCGAGCCGGTCTGTGTATGGGATGAACTGTGGGTAAGTCAGTGATTCTGCAAGTTTCTCAATGCCGCGGTGGAGGTACCCGATGACTGGATCGACCTCTCTAACGATCTCACCTTCAAGCTTGAGCCTGAGCCTCAGAACACCGTGTGTTGCAGGATGAGCAGGACCCATATTGATCGGGATCTCTACAACCTTTCTTATATCTGACATATCTCCACCCCCGTCTCATCCTCAAGCTCTACCTTCTGCTCCTTATCCAGTGGATAGCTCTTCAAGAGTGGATATCCATCCCAGCTATCTGGCAAAAGGATTCTTGCGAGTTTGGGATGTCCTTTGAACTTTATCCCGAACATATCGTACGCTTCCCGTTCATGCCAGTTCGCACCATGCCAGAGTGAGGTGACAGTTGGCAGTATCGGATTATCCTTCGAGATTCTCACGGTGAGCATTACCCGATCTGGCTTCGAGTAAGACGCAATATTATATATTACTTCCAGATATTCCTCAAAGTCAGCGCCTGATATCGCCTCAAGGAAGTCAAAGCCCTTATTTTTGAGGAATGTGCAAACCTCGATGATCTGATCAGCCTCGACAAGTAGAAGTCCATCTTCGGATTTTACCACATGAGGAAACTCATTGAGAAGTTCTTCACTCATGTTACAACCTCCTTACGGTCTTTTAAAATCCATCTTTCAAATTTCTTTGTTACTGTGCGCTCCTCTTTCATCCGTTCCTGAAGCTGGAGGAACGCATTGAGGAGTGCCTCTGGCCTCGGCGGGCAGCCCGGAAGATATATATCCACAGGTATGACTTTATCCACGCCTTTGAGTACGCTGTATGAGTTGACAAAGGGACCGCCTGTCATTGCACACGCGCCCATCGCTATGACGTACTTCGGCTCAGCCATCTGATCATAGAGCCTCCTGAGTCGTGGTGCCATCTTCTGCGTGATCGTGCCTGCCACAATGAGAACATCTGCCTGTCTGGGTGAGTTACGAAAGATCATGCCGTATCGATCCATATCATTACGTGAGGCAAATGTCGCCATCATCTCCATCGCGCAACAGGCAGTACCGAACGCCATTGGCCATACGGAGCACGTCCTGCCCCAGTTTAGGAACTTATCAACCGTTGTTAAGATTATGTTCTTATAGAAGTCTGGATCTACCCCCTCATCGATCTCCATGCCCGCTTCTGGCAGTAGATCTTCAAGCTTCCACTGATCTTTAAAGTGCTCATTCGAGTCTTTTATGATAAGGTTCGTCCAGTAGATCCCAAATAACCCGAGTGTCACAACACCCAGTCCGAGATATTTCCCTGTGGGTCGCTGGGGAGTTGTATCCTCAAGTTCTCGTCCGAGATAGCATGAGAAGAATCGCCGCTGTCTCTCTGCATGGATCATGAGATCTTTTGTGAGTCTCCATTCGATGTAGAGTCCAAGTGTAATGATTGCAGGGATAATTCTTAAGAATGATAGATCTTTAAACTCACCCGACTCGTAGCCTTCGTTATGGATCGCCTTGAGATCGGCGAGCATCTTTTTATCTTTCAGATCGATACCCACGAGTTCTATGATCTGCTCTTCAAGCATTTTCTGTCGTTTAAAATGCTCATTTCTCCGGTGAATCAACTTTAAAAAAAGCAGAAGGAAAAGAAGACCGAAGGTTACGATCCCACCAATTATCCACCATCCGGAAACCTCTTCATCGGTCAGAATGCGTCTTCCCATACTTCTTCTGATCTTATCCGTGACATACTCTCGATCCATCACGCATCACCAACCCATTCAAGAGCGCCTATCTTCCATGCATATGCATAGCCCGCGACAAGAACGCCGATGAAAATCATCATCTCGATGAATGCAAAGGCACCCAATCCTCCAAACGATACCGCCCAGGGGTATAAAAATATCGCTTCAACATCAAAGATGACGAAGATCAAAGCGAAGAGATAGAACTGGATACCAATATTCTTACGTGAATCACCGCCCAGGGCTATCTCACCACATTCATATATCGTGAATTTTTCATCATTCGGATGAGATGGTCTCAAAAGCCAGGAAGCTACAAATGCAATAACAGGAAACAGTATTCCAACAATCGTAATCAAGGCGATTTCCATATAACCTGACATCATTCACACCCAACGAAGACGACCATTTTTTAGTATATAAAAATTTCTAAATAAATAGGTATCTGCGCTCCATATTCTCCCCTCATCAAATCCCAAAAAGCATCCTTGTCGTATTTCTAATAGCAGGTGCAAGCCCAATGACGATCAGCGTAAGGATAAGGATACCTTTGAGATCTGCATCCTCCTCATCTTTAAGCTCACGATCGAGTAGATAGAGGAGTGGTAACAGGATGATGAGTTTGAGCGGGATCATTGAGAGAGCTGTTCCTGTATGCTCGATCAGAAAGCGTTCAACGACGTGTTTTCCCTGGTACGAGAGGTGATCAACACCGATGAACGTGCTTGATGCATCGAGGAGATGAGATCCAAGAATCGCGAGGTTCTCAGGGCTGGGTAATAAAATCTCATTCAATACTCGAAGAATTAGATACAGTGGTATGATAACCCCGAGTGCGATCAGGATTATGGCAGGCAATACCCAGAGATTTAGCGCGTCCACCTTTAGAATCAGGATCGCAAGATTTAAGAGTGTCCACAGCATACCGAATGAGCCGAAGAGCGCGTAAAATTCAGGTGTAATCCTGATGGATATAAGAAGGAGCGTTAAGACCGCTAAAAAGACGATGAAATAGATGAGGGGCGTTATCAGAAGGTATGAGGCGGGTGGGTTTATCAGATTTGCATCCTCTATCACCCTGAGCGTCGATCCAACAAAGATATAAGGGATGAGAGAAAAGATAAAGCGTGTATCTATCCGAATCTCAAGGGCTTTGAGCAGTCTCAAGACGCCGAAGAGACTTAACCCAAGCACGATCGCCCATGTAAGCGTGTTAACGGGATTATATCCTGTATCATGAACGATCGGATCGATGTAGTACTGGTATACGAGATCCCACAGCGTCAGAAGATCACCCTAAATAATTTAAAGGCGAGGTATATAAGCTTGTTGAACGAGATTAGAACGCCGAAGTGGATGCAGCTCCCACGTGAGATCGTCGTGGGCCACGGTACGATAAACGAGATCGCGAATGCCTGTAAGAAACTCGGACTCCATGATTCGGTAGTTGTTGTCATGGATGATCTCACAAGAAAGATAGCAGGGGATAACGTCTGTGAGATTCTCGCTGATGCGGGTTACGATTTTTCAGCTTTTGTTACGGATTCGATCACGAGGGAACGGATCGAGAACGTGAAAGCGCGTGCAGAGGAGGTTGGAGCATCTTTTATCGTGGGTGTTGGTGGTGGGACAGTGATAGATCTTGCCAAAGTTTCATCTGCACAGATTGGTATACCTTTTTTAAGCGTTCCGACCACGGCAGCGCATGATGGAATCGCGTCATCAAGGGCGTCTGTTAAAGAGGAACGTGGATCGATATCGATGGCTGCTCAATCACCGCTTGGTGTGGTTGCAGATACCGAGATCATCGCAAAAGCCCCACCAAGGTTTCTTCGCTCTGGATGTGGAGATATCATCTCAAACTTCACCGCGGTCAGGGATTGGCGACTTGCATCAAGGCTTAAGAACGCACCTTACAGTGCCTATGCAGCAGCGCTCTCAGAGATGACGGCAAAGATGATCATCGAATCCTCAGGCGCGATCAAACCGAACGTTGAAGAGTCTGTACGGTTCGTTGTGAAGGCACTCATATCGAGTGGGGTTGCGATGAGTATAGCAGGAACTTCTGCCCCTGCATCTGGTTCTGAGCACAAATTCAGCCACGCACTCGATAGAATTGCACCCAGGCCTGCGATGCACGGTGAACAGTGTGGAGTTGGTACGATCATGATGATGCACCTTCATGGTGGTGACTGGAGATCGATACGCAGAGCACTCTCTGATATTGGAGCGCCTGTTGATGCAGAAGGGCTTGGAATCGATGGAGCGTATATTGTGGAAGCGCTCACGATCGCCCATACCATAAACCCTGACAGGTACACGATACTTGGCGAAGGAATCACAGAGGATGCGGCATACAGGCTTGCATCTGTCACAAAGGTTATTTAGAAAGATAAAAGAGGGATAATGAAGATGGCTGGAGATGTTGAAGGATCTGATAAATCTGATGATCTGTGGGAGCGATTCAAAGCAGAGGATGTTGAACTTGATGTTAGTGAGAGCGAGGTGATCGTGACGCTCATCGGGATGAGACTTGCAAGGGAAGGTGTCGAGTTCGTCGTCAATAAAACCCCTGATGAGTGTGAAAACTGTCGTATGCGAAACACCTGCACGAATCTCGATGAAGGTAGACGATACAGGGTTCTTAAGGTCAGAAGCGGGACAGGACATGACTGCCCGATCCATGACGGAGGAGTCATTGCTGTAGAGGTAGTAGAACCCACCATAAAAGCTGCAATCGACTCAAAGAAGTGCTTTGATAGATCGAAGATCGTATATGTGCCAAAAGTGTGCAGTTTCATAGATTGCAAGTTCAGAGATTTCTGTTTTCCGCCCGGATTGATCAGAGGGGATAAATACGTTATCTTGAATGTGCTGGGGGATTTACAGGATAGTTGCCAGGACAATAGAAGTCTCAAGGTTGTGGAACTCAAGCGAGCAGTATAGATGACTGAGATAAGAAAGCATTACTTCCTCAATGAGTACTGCATTCTTGCATCTGGTAGAGCAAAGCGACCACAGGATTTTATCAAGGATGACGCAAGATCCAGAAGACCAGCAAAGGACTGTCCGTTCTGTCCTGGTAATGAAACGATGACTCCACCTGAAACAGCGGTATATCAACTTAATTCCGGTCAATCGTGGGATGTGAGATGCTTTGAAAACCTCTATCCAGCTTTAAGTCCACCAGATGGCCACCATGAGGTGATCGTTGAGACCGCAAAGCATGACGCAAGTCCCGCAGATTTTACGGATGTAGAGATGGAACTCATGGTGGATGCCTATCAGGATCGTTTCAATTTTTATGCGCATAAAGCCTCGATCCTGTACGTTTCACTCTTCAAGAATCATAAGCGAGAGGCTGGCGCATCGATTGCTCACTCCCACACACAGCTTATCGCACTTCCGCTGAGGCCATCAGAACTTGAAAGGGAACGCGATGTCATCAAACAGCTTGATCGATGCCCGTACTGTTCCATCACGAAAGAGGAGTCTGGATCCAGTCGCGTAATCTTCGAGGATCAGACGTGGATCGCTTTCGCACCTTTCTATTCGAAGACCCCTTTTGAGGTCTGGGTCATCCCAAAGCGACATATAAATAATATAACGTGCATGGACTCAAGCGAGAGAACCTCTTTTTCGAGGATCTTCAGGGATCTTTTGAGGTCTCTAAAGGTTGTACTCGATGACCCGCCATACAATTACCACTTTTTACAGACGATCGACGAGGATTACCACCTCAACATAAGAATTCTCCCAAAACTCTCGATAGCCGCAGGTTTTGAGCTTAATACCGGGATCTATATCCTCACTGTCCCTCCAGAGGATGCCGCAGGCTTTTTGAGAGGGGTTTAGAAAGATCGCCAATCTTATATATACCCCTGATGAAGTAGAGATGTTGGTTTGATTTAACGTGCCAAGGTGGCAGAGTGGCTACGCGGTCGCCTGCAGAGCGACTATACTCCGGTTCGAATCCGGACCTTGGCTTAATTTTTCCTGTTAATCTTATCTCTTCTTCCACCAATCAACAAGAAGCAGAAGCAGAACAACAAAAAGAGCGCCTGCAAAGAAATACAGGGCTACATGATCTCCAAAATTCCAGATACCTCTGGTAACCTCTTCAACTGCCTCGAATGCAACCTTTGAATCGTTCTTTCCCAAAAAACCATCTGACGTTATGAACTCAAGTATCACAGATAGAAGTCCCGCAAAGAGCAGTATCCCGAGATACTTTCTCACAGCCCCCAGAATGTCTTCTTTCCCAATATTCTCAGGTACAATGATAAGAAGCTTCCGTTTTGGACCATAAACCTTGATCGTCCTCCCCTTTTTGCTCCATCTCTTTTCCTTGACATCGATGAGCCCTGCTTCGGTAAGCTTCTCAATATTGTACTGGACTGTTGTAAGTGGAATCTCAAGCTTCTCTGCAATTGTACTACTCGATAGAGGCTCGTCTGCAACTAGATTGAGTATATCCCTTGCTGTATCGTTTGCAATTGCCTGCGAGATCTTTTTTGACGCTTCATCGCCAAGCGAAAGGACTAAAAGCTTTTCTGTATCCCCCAACGTTGAGATCACCTGAGATTATTTATGTATCGACTGTAGATCTAATTATACCTTACGTAAAATTCGAACCGATCCGAAGTTATGGGTGTATGAGATGTCAGCTGAAAAATCCCCTTCATCGCTCATCGATAGTTTGAACTGCAACCTCCTGAATCTGACAATCGGTTATGAGAACATCCTGCTCACGATAACCTATGGCAAGATTAGGATGTGGCTTGGGAGGCGTGCAGAACGGGGGGATATCTCGAGAATAATGCATGTAATTAGAACGGTCGATCCCAAATTAACCTGTGAGATGGATCTTCTCGCTGAGTTTCCTGATATAGAACGGATGGCGGGGAGGGGGCTGATCTTACTCTCATACCGAAGGAAGGGGGATAAGTACAGGGCGATATTCAACGCTCCACTCATCAGGGAAGAGGTTCTCGAATGTTTACTCGATTCGATCGATCATGAACTTGAGATGAGTGATATCGAGAAGACGATTTTGTGGGAGGCTGACGATGAGAAGATACGCCTCCTCCTTAACAAATTGAACGCCAGTGGAATAGCAAAGAGTATAAATATCAGTACAAGTGATGATTAAAAGATGCCCAAAAATTTAAATGGCGTTACCTGTTCAAGTTTCAGGAGCTGTATTGGACTGATAAAGGACCAGATCAACGAGACGATCGAGACCATAGATGAAAAAGCCGTCAAGGCGCTGATAGATGTTATACTGGATGCAGACAAGATTTTCGTGATGGGAGCAGGACGTTCTGGACTTGTTGCAAAGGCGTTTGCGATGCGGCTGATGCATCTTGGTTTCAACGTTTATGTCGCTGGCGAGACCACAACACCTGCGGTTGAGAAAGGGGATCTTGTAATCGCGATATCAGGTTCTGGTGAGACGTTGAACATTGCAAATATGGCACGTGTTGCAAAGTCGAGAGGAGTATTGATCGGTTCTGTCACAAGTGTCCCATCCTCGACGCTCGGGAAGCTTTCTGACGTTATCCTTGAGGTCAGGGGCAGGTTCGATAGAAAATACGTGGGTGGGGAAGACTACACAGAACGACAGATCAAAGGGGAATATCGATCCCTCACGCCGCTTGGAACGGTGTTTGAAGTTCTATCGCTCGTTGTGCTCGATGCTGTAATCGCAGAGCTTATGGCAGTAATAGGCGCAAGCGAGGAAGATCTGAAAGCACGACATGCAGTTCTGGAGTAGTTTCAAGATCAGATGTAACTTTGATAAGAATTTTAGTATTTCTTTACCTCACTCCACAAAGCTCCTCCCTCAACAACCCATCAAGCTCTTCAAATATGTCCTCTGCAACCTGAACTTCTCATGAATCACCTCTTGAAAGCTCCTTACCTCCGGTCTCATCCATGAACACGCAGGAATGCATCCTGAATACCCTTTGGAGCGCCACGTTTCTTCGATTTCTTTGGCATGTCTTGCATTCTCTTCTTTCAGATGTGCAGTTTCATCCCGAAGTTCTCTGAGTAGCCCTCTATCATTTTTACTGATACATGGATCGAAATGTGTTATTCTTCGTGCCATTCATTCAGAGAATATCGATTGAAGAAAGGTTAAAAGAGGGGAGCTAAACAAATACCTCGACACTAATTCTCCCCCTTCTATCAGTAGGTTTACATAACTATTTCGATTATCCCATATCCATGGCGTCAACCACACATCCACTTAATCCTTCTACCCTCACACCTCGCCGATACTACAGCTTCTGAGAGATTCATATCTTTTGGGACCTCAAAGCATACCCATCCTTCCTTTGTGATATTTGGATAGATTTTATCTGTTGTAAGAGGATCGTAGTGTGTCCTACCGCCTGGAACACGCCAGCTTTTCTTTGGTCGAATCACATCATCGAGATAGTAGAGGCGCATATCTATCAAAATTGGGAGGTGCGCTGGAACCTGTCCAACGTTTCTAACACTTACAAGTGCCAGAAGATAAGCTGCACCCTCCTCTGCAAAAACGCTATCAACAAGCTCGCATTCGCTGATTGTCATCTCAAGGTCACCTGTATTAACATACTCACCTTTCATAACAACCTTTGAGGTGACAGGGGAGAGGAGGTCAGCAAAACCGTCTATCAAAAGGTTAATATAGTATGAACCGCCCTCAATACCTGCATCAATCGCCTCTTTGAGTGGAGCAAGCTCTTCCCTATCGAGGTTCAGGTAAATGATCCCGACTGCAGCGAGGATTACGATTATTACAACAACGTTCTCAATCTTCATAGCTCGATCAAGCCGTTGTCTCCATGTAGTAAATCTCCTCGAAAGGCTGGATAACGACGAAACCATCACCATCGAACCTCATCTGAATTGTCTCACCGCTCGTTCTGCCAACCAGGGTCTTCAGTGAGACATCCGCCTTGAGATCCGGGGCGAGGTTAGATGACCATGCAACGGTTGCATTCGGGTCTGTGAATACAGGTTCACCAGGCTTTACAATAAGTGTTACAGGGTCGTAATGAGTGGTTATCGCGATCATACCCTCCCCCTGAAGCTTGACATTGAAAAGCCCGCCTGCAAGCACCCCTGTTATCTTCTTCATCATCGTTATATCCCACTTGACCGAATTCTGGAATGCGAGGAGGTCGTTCCCGTTGACGGTGATTGAATCTCCCTGAAGTTCTATTACAGAGATCTTCTTACCGCTGTCTGCAAGATAGAGATTCCCACTCCCTTCTGCCTTTGTGAGCATCGTTCCCTCGCCTGTGACCGCTTTCTTCAGCATCTTGCCGATACCATGTTCCAGAACACCCTCGCGCGTGAACTTAATATTACCATTGTACGCGACCATCGATCCCATTTTTATCCATACCATACCATCAAGCTGGATCTCCAGCGTCCGATCGTTCTCAAGCTCAAATGGGCCCTCACCGCGATCTCGCTCTGATGTGGCACGTACAAACTCATCTATTGAATATCTACTCATGCTTTTCCCCCTTTAAGCTAAGAATTATATCTAATGGAGATTATATAAAGATATTGGTTCAGCATTTAAATAGACCTCTTGCGTAATTATTCATACTCAGACCATCTCCTTTTATAACTCCCCACCCACTCCAATCGCCCAATTCTAACCCTGCTTCCGACTTGCAGTCAGACACTGCCACACTCAGGATCAAATCTCCATATTTGAGCATAAGAGCAGCAGAGAAGATCACAAACCTGCCAATGGAATCTATAAACTCTTACAGGATGTATTATTCACAACCCAAGCGTTTAAAGGCTTGAACTTCATCACTGACTTTAAGATTATAAATCACAACAAACGACACCGCACAAAGCTCAAGAGGAGGTCACATCTGCTTATTTATTCTGGAAAAATCCACCAGCATCTGTTTTTGAAGTGGAGAAGGTCTTAGACCAAGTTTTTGGAGATAGTGGATGTGAGGGGCGTATGGTTGGATTGGATGGAGCAATGGCTTGATCATGGAGAAAGGGGGTATGAATGGGTGAGTAAGTAATTCATCGAATCATTGATTCTGGTAAGATCTGGTTTACTCACTTTCAAATTCAATCAGTGCCTCCTTGAGAATTTCTTTATTTATCTCATACCCAATTCCGTTTCTTTCTAAATCTTTTGCGGCTTTCAATGTAACAAATGAGCCCGCAAAGGGATCGAGTACGGTCTCAGAAATGTAACTGTAGGCTTTGATCAACCGAAAAGGAAGTTCATAGGGGAAAGGCGCTACATGATTACGGTTATCCCCGCTTTTTTCTGGTTTTATCAACCATACATCACTGTTTTTTAATTTCAACCAGAAATCTTTTTCTATTTTTGATTTTTCTTTCTGTTCTTTGGTTAGATGTCCGTATTTTTTAAATCCTCTCTTCTCGGGTTTGCTAAATTCTAATATGAATTCGTGCATGTTATTTAACAATATACCGCCTGGATATGGATACGTTCCGAAGTGTGCTTTAACACCGTTTGTTTTATGCCATATTATGTCTCTCTTAAAAATAAAACCAATATCTTCCATAACATCAATTGTTTTACCAACCAGATTTAGACTCCTGAAAGTTTTATTTTCTCGTATGGGAAGATTCATTATGTTAATAAAGGCTTTTCTACCGGGTTGTAATACTCGATAAACCTCTTTCCAAACTTTTGATATATCTGAAAACCATTCATTTAAATCATGAACATTCCCTAAATCGCCTTCAATCGGCTCATTTGTATACATTTTAGCGTTAAAATACGGTGGCGAAGTGATCATGAGATGTACCGAATCATCTTCTAACTCTTTCATCTCCATAGAACTCCCAAAAATGAATTTTTGAATGGTGTTGTCTATTTTAAGCTGAGAGAGACGTTTTATTTCTATATTCACGCCATCCAATTGTATATGATTTTCTTCAGCGTATTTTTTCAGGTCTTCCAGATCGTATCTCATCTGACCGCTGGCTGATTTTTTGTATTCGATAGTATTATTTCTTGTTAATCCGTGCAATTTCTTCACAGAAATATTTAGAAATTTAGCGGCTTCTATCGCAGATAAATAACTCCGATCTCTGTAATCACCCATGGCTTACCACCATACTATTCGAACTTAATTTATTTGTTTATATCTTTATGGCAACATTTAATACCTGATCAGCTAAGTCCCCATTCATCCATCAACCGCTCTCGATTAGCGTTCAGATCAAGTGCCCGGGGTTGATAAACCTCAAATATTGTGATTTTTCAGCATGAGGTGCATCTCACCTTACCTCTTAACTCAGTCTCCGACCTAACACGTCAGTGGCCCTGCCACAGGTGGGTGTTTTGTCGTGTGAGTCATGCAACATTAAAAAATTACGATAGAGACGCATTGCCTCTTTCCCAAAAAAAAACGCCGAGGAAGGGATTTGAACCCTTGCGGGACGTATGCCCCACTGGTTTTCAAGACCAGCGCCGTAGGCCGCTTGGCTACCTCGGCAGATCCTTACAGATCTCATAGAGCGGGCAGTGCTCGATGCAGGTCTTCATCGGGAACTTATCCCCCACTTCATCCCTGCATGCCTGAACCTTCACCCGTTTCTGCTCCTCTGTCATCTCTCCCATTCTTGAACCTCCAGGAGTCGTTATCGTTATTAACACTATGAGTTGCGATTTAAAAATCTTTCCAAAGAACTATTCGCTCAAATTCCACGCTAATCGATTACCAAATGAAAATACATATATATAGAAACTCGTAGTAAAGAGATAATACGGGGGATTCCTTGTGGAAGAATATGTCGTGTTCACTGATTTAGATGGAACACTCGTGGATGCTGATACCTACTCATACGAGAAGGCACTGCCTGCTATAAAGCTTTTAAAAGAGCGGGGCGTGCCCATCGTCTTCTGTACAAGCAAGACGCGGGCTGAGATAGAGGTTTACAGGAAAAAACTTGAGATAAATGACCCATTCATACCTGAGAATGGTGGTGCGATCTTCATACCTCAGGGGTATTTTGATTTCGAGTATGATTACACAAGAGAAGTTGATGGATACAATGTAATTGAGTTTGGGACTGATTACAGGACACTTAGGGGTGTACTCAGTACTGTAAGCTCAAAGACAGGATGCAGAATCATCGGGTTTGGAGATATGACTCCTGAAGAGATTTCCGCTTCTTGTGGTCTGTCTTATGAGGATTCCTGCCTTGCAAAGCTTCGTGAATATGATGAAGCGTTTGAGATACCTGAGGATGGCTATTGCGCTGAAATGATCCTGGAGGAGATTACGAGGCTGGGTTTTAGCTACACCGTTGGTGGGCGATACTATCACATAATGGGAGATAATGACAAGGGTAAGGCCACAAACCGGTTAACAGAGCTTTTCTCTCACGACAAAGAAATCAAAACGATCGGTCTGGGAGACAGTCTCAATGATCTTCCGATGCTTAGAGAAGTTGATATCCCCTATCTTGTCAAGAAACCAGATGGCTCGTATGATCCGATGGTCTCGTTTAATGGTCTTAAAAAGGCTCGTGGGATTGGACCTGAAGGATGGAACAAAGTTATAATAGAGCTTATGGGATAAATTAATCTAAAAGGTGATGTGAGAGGATGCTTACAAGGAGAAATGCACCGGCCTGGGCGTTTATAGCCGGTATGATCGAGGTTGCAAATGAGCACGGCGCCCAGGGTCTCAAGAAGTGGCTTGAATCAATAGGCGAACGGCTGGCAGAACTTGAAGGCCCAGGCGTTGAAGGCAAAGTAACCGGTGAGTTCAGCTCCATCATGAGCTGCCCACTGTATGCGATATTTGAGATTCCAGAGACCTTTGAAGCACTCCCAAGAGATGCGAATGGATATGTAAATTTGGAAGAACTTAAAGGGGAAAAACCAGAAGAAGAGGCTGCCGCTTCGAGTATTTTTTGCATAATGCACCATGCTCAAAGGAGAAAACGAGCAGAACTTGCTGGTAAGACGTTTTATCACCTTGCATCAAGGATGGTGGCATCACAGGAACCTGTATTCAATGATGCTGCAATAGAAAAACTTGGGGTTGACAGGAAGGATATCGAAAAATTACTTGAGGAAGGCGCATACTGCATCTTCAGATATGAGTGAGGGGTAAAGATGGATCAAAACAAGGCGAAGGATCTATGGTATGAGTCGATGCGGGTGATACGGGAGAACCAGCACCCAAACGGAGGTTTCTATGCATCACCACCTGGTACAAGGTACCCATACATATACGCGCGTGATCACTCGGTCATAATACTCGGGGCACTTGCAGCAAATATGATCGATGAGGCAGAGCGAGCTTTGAGGTTCATGTTACCGATCCAGAAGCCTTCGGGTGAGTATTCACAGCGGTATGATGTGGATGGCAATGACGCCTCCTACAAAGACGTTCAGATCGATGGTAACGGGCTTATACTCTTTGCCACAGGAAAATACTTCCAGCTCACACGGGATGAAGATCTATGCCGGGAGTACTGGTGGGCGATCAAGAAAGCGGTCGAGTTCATCATCTCACACAAGAACAATGAGGTTGATCTGATACACACGGTGAACAGCATCCACGAATTCCCTGCATACGAGCACGGTTTTGAGATCTACGCAAACTCGGCCTGCTGTGCCGGGATCTTTGAGGCAGTCAAGATCGGTGAGGCGATAGGAGAAGATGTTGATGGCTGGAAGGAAGAGGCAGAGAAGATAAAGAAAAGCATCTTCACGAGGTTATACAGCCCGAGAAGGCGAACATTCATAAAGACCATAAGAATACGAGATATGCACAGCGAACCACTGGGGTATGATCCTTTTGCATCCACGGTCACAGATCCAGACGTCGTTGAGTATGCACCCGCATACTTCGGGCTGATCCCTGATGATGACCTAAAGATACTCAATACGGTGAGGCGACTGCACGATAACCTCTGGGACGAGGAGCTCGATGGATTGAACCGCTATCCTGAAAGCTGGGATCGAAACAATGGCGGATACGGCCCCTGGCTTCACTTCACATGCCAGCTTGCGAAGCATTACTGCGAGGTCGGCAACGATGATGTGGCTGAGATATACCTTGGCTGGTGTGTGGATATGGCTCATGATTACAAGTTTCCAGAACATATCTCAACGATAGACCGGTTCGAACAGTGGCTTGAGAGCTACCAGAATGCAATGATACTGCGGGATACAAAACTAACAATGATCGAGAATATAAAAAAGCATCCAAAATGGAAGGATGGACTGGTGTATGTTACAACGCCACTTATATGGCCCCATGCAGAGTACCTGAGGGCATATAAGGCGTACTCAACGAATTTTCTTTGAATCCTGTTATATCGTCGCTTTTCGGAGCTTTTCTCTCAGATCTGGCATCGCTGATAGGGCACGTAGCCAGTTAGGCATCTGCCTTGCTGTCGGATTTTTTAGATACGATCTTCCAGCAGTCATTATTACATCTGAAAACTGTTCCACCATATACCCCTCGAGGTTGAGATCATAGTCCAGACCATTACAGACCGCCATCGCCCGATACTGACGTATCTTGTCTGTAGCCATACGCCTGTAGGCTACCTTCATACTCGCAAATGACTCCTCTGATACTTCAATCGCATACATCTCAGTGAGCGTTCTAAGGATCGTTATAAAGCACTCTCCCGCGACCCTCAGAATTCCTTCACTCTTACCCTTCGTCATCACCTGATGTTTATGCTCATAAAGCCCAAGATCGACCTGGCATGCCCGTTTGTAATGAATGTTTCTAATAAGCTCAGATAGGGTCCCGATCTCAAGCCCCCACCCACACGCAATCCTCAAATTGAGGGCGAGTTCACTTGTCAGACCGATCTCGCCAGAGAGCAGGTACCTGAATGATTGCAGGTATCTCAAAAACTCAAGATCGTAGCCAAATTTCTCCTGTAGAACATCGAGGATTGGTGTGATGAAGAGGCGATATATCCTCCCATATATAATCTTATCTGCTGTATCAACCCTCGCATAATATCCTTTTGTAAATAAAAAGTCAAGTTCTGGATCAACGATCGGATAGAGTAGTTTTGTTGGGATCATTTTTGAATAGGTACGAATATCCCCATCGTGAAGAACGAATGCGTCAAGTTCGAGACTCGCAATCCCAAAAGCTATCCATACATCCATTCCTTTTCCGGTATAATGTGTAAGATCCAATCCTTCTACTGCAAGATCCTCAAAGACATCATTTACCGCAGGGCTGTTACACCAGAGTGTTTCATTTGGGATCTGGAGTTCTTTAAAAGTCTTAAGAGATCTGCTGTAACCATCTTCAGATGCCGCCAGTGCGATAAATACCTTATTCAGGTACGTACATTCATTCAAACCTTCGATGATCCGTGACATCGCAGGATTTTTAAGATCCTTCTCGAGCAGTGGTATAATAACACCCGTTGAATAGGTCTTTGTAAGCTCATGCAGACGTGCTGACAACTGATCAAAGTTCACGGATATATCATGTATTGTCGTTAGTAGACCCTGATCAAAATCTATATCAATCACCCTCCTTTATTCCTTATCATCATCTAATCATATATAGATAACGATTCCATAAATTCAGAGTTTCAGCCAGAAATAGATCCCGGTCAGGATCAATATGATGCCAGATAGGGTTCTTATAGCTGGAAGATGAGAAGATAAGCTCTTCACCCTGTTTACAAAAAGATTTGACCCGTAAGCGATTGCTAAAAAAGGCACTGCCATTCCTGATGAGTACAGGAGGAGTAAAAGTGGATTTTCATAAAGTGACGTGGCTTCCATCGCTATCATCGCGAGAAAAGATCCTAAAATAGGCCCTGTACATGGTATCCAGACAATGCTGAGTGTTGCCCCAAGAAGAAGACCCCCTAAAACACCGTTGATCTCACTCCCCATCTTTGCCCTTAAATGATCAAAAAGACCAGAGGATGGTAGCCTTGATAGAATATCGGGTGATAAACGCTCCTCGAGCAGGATATATACGCCCATTATGATTATGATCGCGCTTGCCCCACGCCACAAAAGATCGCCAAGTGAATACATGATCTGTCCAAAGGCTAATGCAACAATCCCCATCAAAAAATACGAGATTGAGAAGCCGCATGCAAGCGCCAGAGGCACAAATCGCCCTGCTTTTACTGCATAAGCTGCGATAATTGGGATTACAGGGAGAACACACGGAGTGAAGATGCTTAAAACACCAAATAAAAATGAAAGAATGGGTACAGGAAGCTCTATCATCTATTTTGCCTCAGGTAAATCCATAATCCAGTTATTACACCCAGCACTATGAGAACGCCACAAGCAGGCGACTCAGTGGATGTGGGTGGTGGATTACCCTCAAGGATTGCCTCCACATAAGTTTTGAAGGTAGGTGGATCTCTGTAGCCGATTAACCTGAATATCTCCTCACCATCTGGATCAACAAAAAGAATCGTGGGATAGCTTCTGACGTAGTATCTTGCAAGGAGATTACGATCTCCGTTTGCATCAATGCAGATCATCTTTCCTGAGAGAGCTATTATTTCGGGATCTGAGAGAGTTGTTGATTCCATCTGTCTGCAGTAGTAGCACGAATCGGAATGAAAATAGATCATCGCAACCCCCCCCTCTGAAGCCGCAAGTTTCATTCCTTCATCATACGTATGCCACTCGATCGTTCCTGCAAAAGTGGCTGGAATGAATAAAAGCAGTAAGAAAATGACCAGAAAGGATATTCGAAGCTTTTTCATAGATTTTTTTAACCATCACTTTTATATATCTTTAACGGTTATCTTAGCCCCATCTCCTGTAGAGATTGTGCTCGATCCCGATCGCTTCAAGTACCTTACCCACGATGAAGTCTGCGAGATCTTCAAGACGTTCTGGTTCATGATAAAACGCAGGTGATGCAGGGATTACTGTACCTCCAGCTCTTGCAACTTTCAGGAGGTTTTTAAGATGTATCTCACTCAAAGGGGTTTCTCTTGGGACGATGACAAGCTTTCGCTTTTCTTTAAGGGATATATCAGCAGCACGGGCTATCAGGTTCTCGGAGATCCCATTTGCGACCGATGCAACCGTCTTCATACTGCATGGAACGATGATTGTTGCGTCAATGTGGAAAGAGCCGCTTGCTATGGGCGCCGTAAGGTCAGTGTTCTCATAAAAGAATGAGGCAAGCCCGATCACATCCTCAAGTCTCTGCTCAAGCTCAAGTTCGATGATCTGTTTTCCCATCTCAGAGATTACAAGGTGCGTCTCAACCTCAACCTTCTCTCTCTTCAAGAACTCAAGAAGTCTCGTACCATATATTACCCCGCTCGCACCCGTTATACCAAGAATAAGCCTCAAAAATAGCCTCTTTCATTTGATTAAATCTTTAAGCATGCGGATATGCTCCATATCTGCCTCGAACTCCTGCTTCTTCAGTGCCTCGATATACTCAATGATATCCCTGATCCCTACCGCAAGCCTGTACTCCTTTATAGGTCTGCCTTTGCCACCCCGCTTTATCTCCCGCTCGAGTACCCACTTATTCTGATGCATCTCCCGCATCGTGATACTAACCTCGGGTTGTCTGAGGTCTGCCGCAAACTCAATATCTCGCGAAGTTGCACCTCCAACCTTTGAGAGGAAAACGATCACATTTGCGACGTTTCTCTTAAATCCAAGTCTAATCAGGAGATCAACGATCGTCGTATCATCCTCATCCAGGACACTTATCGAACGCTCCCTCATGGATCTATACCTTTTAATAATACATATCCAATACATCTTTTAATATTTAAAGTATTCGAATCTTCTTCGCAACTATTCACGCACATCAACCCATAGATGTAGTGATCTGTAAGGCTCAGTTCCACTCTTGTTGTAGAGTAGAAATTCCAATCGCTGATCCTCTCCACTTTTATCTGCTTGAAACGAGAAGGGTTGCTCCCATGTCTCGTTGTGTGACAATGTTATAAACTCCTCATAAAGTACGTTCTCATTGAATTTAACCTCAAGACGATAGCTATAGTTGGTATATTCATGGTTTACAATACCTACAATGAGTTTTCCCTCCTCTCCGACAGCCAGATCAGTCGGATACTCATCAGCAGTACCATTTGCACCAAGAATATAGAACTCTGTAAAATGCTCACCTTCTTTCGGTGTAACGATGACATATACGGTCATAGCGATTGCAATGATGATTGCTGCGAAGAGAAGGATAGTCAGGATGCGATCAAGCCTGTTTTCTCTCGTAAATGACGCTTTCAATCCAGCAAAATATGATTTGAAATCAACCGAGAATCTAAGGTTCGCTGGAAGTTTTCTCCTACGGGTGAATGCGAAAAGCGATAAGATGATCGTAAATCCGGATAGGGTGAGAAGTATCGGTATCAATCTGATCCCGAACGGCGTGTAGTTCAATACAAGCCCAAGAAGCGGCACAAGAGCAATGCTGAGCCCAAAACTCAGTGCGAGACGTTCGATCATATCAAGATCTTCTCTTGCTGGAAATAGTGCGGCGATCAAAGCATAGCCAGGGAAAAAAAGAATCAGCGGGAGTCCGAGTATGACTCGTATCGGTGTCTCACACAGGGAAGGGATGAGGATAGATGGGATGCATAGAAACGTGAATAGAATTACGAGCAGAAGATCCTTAGCGTTTGATTCCATGTAATTTATTTTGTTCTTAGTATATATATCTGTTAAGTCTTCATTCACTGTTTCTTCAATTCCACAATCTTTATATAGATGGTGTCACCACTGTTAACATGCATCTTAACAAAGAGGTCGATGTATCTGCTATGACACCAACTCAAAACAGGATAATTGCGATGGTGAACGAGGCAAGAGAGCCCATGTCGATCGGGGAGATCGCCGAAAAGGTTGGGGTAAGCTGGGCAACAGCAAAGACCAACATTCTGGAACTCTCCAAGGAAAAGATGCTCAATACGAAGAGGGTCGGTAAGAACTGGATCGTCTGGATAGACGCGTCCAATAAGCCGACTTCTACCTGTGCAAGTTACAGGAGGAAATGATTATGAAGTTTGCAGAAGAGGGAAATATAAACGATCTGGAGTCAAGGGTCGTATACACCGGGATCTGCTGTTACTGCGGTGCCTGCGGTGGATTCTGTACCGAGTATATCCGCTATGAGAATCAGCTTCCGACCACGGATGAAAAATGCTTCGAACTCCATGGTGCGTGCTTTGATTTCTGTCCAAGGACGTTCCTGCCCATCCTTGAGATGGAGAAAGCGGTTCTTGGCGGTGTCAGGAGCGATAAAGATCTTGGATATTACACCGAGATCATATCAGCAAAGGCAACTGATGCTGCGATCCATGAGCAAGGGCAGGATGGCGGTGTTGTGACCGCGCTTCTCACGTACCTCATGGATAAGGGTGAGATCGATGCCGCGTGTATCTCCAAGAACTCAGAGACCGAGAAATGGAAACCCGAGCCGTTTGTTGCAACCAGTAAAGAAGATATTCTTGCAGGTGCAGGATCAAACTATGAGCAGTGTCCAACGATCATCGGTGTTGCAAACGCGATCGCTGACGGACATGAAAATATCGCGATGGTCGGTCTACCATGCCATGTACAGGCGATGCGAAAGATCCAGCTCTCAGACTATTTCGATGTTCACGGGGACAAGGTCAAGTATGTGATAGGGCTCCTCTGTACCGAGACATTCGATCGAGATCTCCTGCTTGCAAAGCTTGCTGAGCTTGGTGTAAAGATCGAGGATGTCAAGAAGTTCGATATCGGTGAGGGTAAGTTCAAGATATTCACCGACGGCGGCCAGATCGATGAGAAGATCGCAGCAATGAAATCCTGTATGCGTGAGGGTTGCAAAGTATGCTATGACTTTGCAGCAGAGCTTTCAGATGTCTCGGTTGGATCAATCGGGGCAGAATCAGGTTGGAACACCGTCATAATCAGAAATGAGACCGGCAAGAAGCTCATCGAGGATGCGAAGAAGGCTGGTGCGATCGAGACCAAGGAGATGGCAGACGATAAGGTCGAGCTTGTAAGAAAGCTTGCATCAAGGAAGAAGTCTGGAAACCTCAAGAACATAATGGAATCTGCAGGCGCACTGAAGTTATTGAACCTTTTAATAGATCCTTCGGAGATGAACCTGCTTATTTAGGTGTACCGGGAAATTCCCGGTTTTTTCTTTTCTACTTATCTGGATAAAGATTGCTGCACCACAATTTTTATATATATATCTATAATAACTACTATTTACTAAACATTTGTACATGAGGTGTTTGATATGCTAAAAGTTGTTGTGATTGGGTGTGCTGGTACAGGCGGACCCTGCTCGATGATGCTCAAGAAGCTTGACCCTTCGGTGGATCTGACGCTGATTCGTGAGGAGGAGAACTTTCTGACGAGATGTGCAATTCCCTACATCGTGGCCGGAGATGCAACTGTTGAGGCGTCCGTGAAAGATGATGACCGCTTCACAAAGGTTGGGACGAAGCTCGTTGATGTCAAGGCGGTCAAGGTCGATCGTGAGGCAAAGATTGTTACAACCGCGGATGGTGGGAGTTACCCCTACGATAAATTGGTTCTTGCAACAGGTGGCATCCCGGTGAAGCCTCCGATACCAGGCGCGGATCTTGGAGGCGTATTCACCGTCAGAACAAGCAGGGATGCGGTCAATATCCTGAATCATTTGAAGAAGAAAGGAGATCGCGGTGTCGTTGTAATCGGGGCAGGCGCGATCGGGCTTGAGATGGCAAGCTTAATTGCACGGGAAGGTTACAGGACAACGGTCGTTGAGGCCGTGGATCACATCCTGGCAGTGAGCTTTGATCACGATATGGCACAGGAGATCGAGGAATACCTCGAATCCAGAGGCATCGATTTAAAGCTGAGCGTCATGGCAGATGAATTTCTTGGCACAGGAGATGTAGAAGGGGTCAGACTCTCAGATGGAACCAGAATCGATGCCGGGACAGTGATATTATCGGTTGGTGTTCGTGCGAATATTGAGCTTGCCAGAGATTGTGGACTTGAGATCGGAAGATTCGGTGTCAAGGTGAATAAATATCTTCAGACCTCTGATCCTGAGATATACGCTGGTGGTGACCTGATCGAGTATGAGAACCTCGTTACAGGCGAGGTTATGCCAGGACAGATCAGACCCAATGCCGTTATCGGAGGTCGGATCATCGCAAAGAACATTCTTGGATACAAAATCGAGTTCCCACCACTTCTCAACAACTTCACAACAAAGCTTCTCGACAAGTCGTTTGCAGGTGTTGGACTGACAGAGCAGGCAGCAAAGGCTGCAGGGATCGATATCGCTGTTGGTAAGTTTACAACGATAAACAAGCACCTGATGATGCCGGGTCAGGAGCCGTTCACCTTGAAGCTGATCTTTGATAAGCGAACAAAGCGGGTAATAGGTGGGCAGATCGTGAGTGATACCAGTTCTATGATAAAGGTGATCGATGCGGTAGCAGTTGCGATAAGATGCAGACTAACAGCACTTGATCTCATGACATTCCGAGCAGCAAGTCAGCCAGAACTATCGCCAGAACCAAGTGCGGAGCCGATCTCGATGGCCGCTGAGGCTGTATTTACAGAACTCTATCCACTGGATACGCTATGATCAAAACTTTTATAAAAAATAAACAGACGTAAATAGGCATGACCCTGAAGCGAGAGGACATCTTAATCGAGGCGCTGCCTTACATCCAGAAGTTCTATAAATCAGTGATGGTTCTTAAAGTGGGTGGAGAGGTACTCGTCGATGATAGACTGATGGAGAATCTTGTCAAGGATGTTATCCTGCTTCGCTATGTTGGGATCATGCCAGTTCTCGTTCACGGTGGTGGGAAGGAGATCACAGAGAAGATGGATCTCTTTGGTAAGAAGCCCACATTTGTTAAAGGTCTGCGGGTCACGGATGATGAGACCCTTGAGATCACAAGGATGGTGCTCGTTGGCAACGTCAACCAGAAGATCGTATCACTGATCGGAAAGTACGGGGCAAAGGGCGTAGGGCTATCTGGCAAGGATGGCAGGCTCATCGAGGGTGAGAAGAAGAGCGAAGAGCTTGGCTGGGTCGGTAATATCACCTCGATAAACCCTGAGATTCTTGAGATCACAGCAGGTAAGGGTTACATCCCGGTTGTATCCCCGATCGGTGTGGATCCTGAGGGAAACAGCCTCAATATCAACGCAGATATGGTGGCAGGTGAGATCGCAGTTGCGATTGGTGCGAAGCGTCTTCTCTTTCTGACAGATGTCAGTGGCGTTTTAGAAGACGTCAGTGATCCAGATAGCCTGATTCCAACTTTAACCAAAGAAAATGCCCTCAGGTTGATCGATGAAGGTGTGATCGCAAGTGGGATGATCCCGAAGGTAGACGCAGCCCTGTGTGCGGTTGAGGCAGGCATCAAGTGCCATATCATAGATGGGAAGCGTCCACACTCGATCCTCCTTGAGTTATTTACAGATCAGGGTGTCGGAACGCTGATAGAAAGGAGAAATGATGAAACTCGATGAGCTTGATCGAAAGATATTGATGATCTTACAGCGTGAAGCGCGCCTCTCTTTCAGGAAAATCGCAGAACAGATCGGGATAACGACTGCGACGGTGAGCGAGCGTGTAAGACGTCTTGAGGAGCGTGGGATTTTAAAGGGTTATACAGCGATCCTTGATCATGCCGTTTTAGGTGTGAATACGATGATAAGTCTGGTGGAGGTCGGATCCGATCACGACCCAAGACGTGTTGCATCAAAGATCGGGGAGCTTCATGAGGTTTGCTGCATCTATCAGGTCACAGGTGACTTCGATCTTGTTGTAAAGTCAAGATGCTTTGGCAGGGGTGAAGAATGTGCCACGTACCTGGGGAAGCTCAATCAGGTTGAAGGGGTTTCGCGGGTCAAGTCACACATGGTACTTCGGATATTGAAAGAGGATATGATAATCGCTCTGGATCGCGAATGAACGATTCAATTCAACCCAAGAAACGAATTATCACCAGGCGCGGATGCACGCCAGATCTTAACTGCTTTTCTTGCCCTCATCGGGTTATCAAATCTCAAAGCTATATCTTCATCTGTGGGATTGCCAATCAAAGGATCTACCGTTCCTTTACCGATGTTTACAACCCATATCATTGTATCCTTTGATATCTGGTAATCATCCATGTTATGAATAAAGTTCACAAACGCCCATGGTGTTTTCTCGGTAGGAACAACAAGGACGTTCCCGTCGCCTTCAAGTGATTCAAGTTTATTCGCTGCCAGATTTATCGTGGGAAGAAGATGTACACGGAGCGGCTCAAATCCATCTTTCGCTGCCAGAATCTCATCTTCATTATTTCTAACCTCTATTTCATATCCCGCACTGGCGAGGAAGTTCGATACCACGGATTTGAACTGTTCAAAGTCAACACGCCCCATCGCAAGGCGCAGGAACGCTTCTTTGATCTCTGCTTCCATGTATGTATGGCTTGGCGGGCAGTAGAAGACCTCACCAAGGTAGTTTATCTTGACATGGAGATCTGGAGAGGTTATAGAAAGTTTCTCGTGTGTCGTAATGCTCTCAAATATAAGATCCTCCATATTCCCTCCAAGATTGTACTCTATCTCTTTTCTCCTCTCCTCATCTATCTTTGAAACCTCTTCGGTTATCTTGAGGCGTAATTCCTCTTCTGATAAGACCCTGTGGATGTTTATATAATCTAAAAGAGCTTTTAGCGTATCAATGATCTCATCCTGTTTCATCAAACCACCACGTGATGCGTTCTCAATGAAACCTTAAAAAACTTTTTGAGCTAAGCGCGCCAATAGATGTATGATGGTAATAGAGGATGAAATCAGAGCGATCGAGGAAGAGATAAAAAAGACGCCGTATAACAAAGCCACCCAGCACCATATCGGCAAGTTAAAAGCCAAGCTCGCTAAACTCAGGGACGAAGCGATCAAAAGAGCATCAAAAAAGAGTCATCACGGTGGTTACTCGGTGAAGAAGACCGGGGATGCAACAGTGGTACTTGTGGGCCCTCCATCTGTGGGAAAGTCCACACTCCTGAATAAGTTCACGAACGCAACCTCAGAGGTTGCAGCATACGACTTCACAACGCTCGATGTAATCCCGGGCGCGATGGAGATACAGGGGGCAAAGATTCAGCTTGTTGATGTGCCAGGATTGATCGAGGGTGCATCGATCGGGAAAGGACGAGGGAAAGAGGTGATCTCTGTTGTTAGAACCGCAGATATGATCCTTCTTCTCACGACGGTATTTGAGGTTGAACGGCTTGAATTGATCGAGCATGAGCTTTACAACGCAGGCATCAGGCTTAACCTCGCTCCACCAGATGTGAGGATAATAAAGAAAGATCGAGGTGGGATCAGGATTAACAGAACCCCAAACGTCCAGCTTGATGAGACCCTGATAAAAACAGTTCTCTCAGAGTATAAGATCCACAACGCAGATATTATAATCAGGGAAGATCTCACGATCGACCGATTGATCGATGCAATCCTCGCAAACAGGCTCTATATTCCGTCATTGAGGATAATAAACAAGATAGATCTCGTAGATCGACGTGAGATTGAGCAATTAAGAACAATACCAAATGCTGTTTTAATCTCTGCTGAGACCGGAGAGGGTCTGGAGGAGCTAAAGAAGCGGATATTCAGGGGTCTTGGGTTTATACATATCTATATGAAGCCCCCTGGAAAGAAAGCAGACATGGAGCATCCACTTATCATAAAATCAGGTGCTACGGTTGCTGATGTGGCAGATAAGATACATCGTGATCTTAAAAGAAGTTTTAAATACGCACAGGTCTGGGGGCGATCTGCAAAGCACGAGGGGCAGCGTATAGGACTGACCCACACACTTGTAGATGGTGATATCTTGAGGATCGTGAGTTAGGAAGCGTTGATCACGCCTCTCTTCTCCTTCTGACAAATCCAAGAACACCCAGCATGCCAAGGGCTGTTAGAGCGAGGGTGGTGGGTTCTGGGACGGCAGTTATGCTTGCTGCTTCAAACGTTACGTTTGTACTACCATAATATCCAGTTATCCCATGGGCAAGGCAATCTGCACTTACCTCAAAGGTCTCATCAAGCACCGGGGTATAGGATAATACATTGGACCACCAGCCACAATCCATGCAACAGCTACAATTCTTACAGTACCCGCCATACTGATATGTTGTCCCTTCACCGTCATGGCGTCCACCAACATCAAAATTCCATGTAAAAGAGTCCGCTCCCCAGTCGTAGAAGTGGGCTATAAAATCATACTCCACACCAGCCGTAACGGTATAGTTAGCACCTGGCACAAGCCTTTCATCGCACGCGAAATTACCATCATGGTTCCAATCCATGAAAATATCTATATTATACGCTGCCACCGCCGGCATAACCAGCATCATCAGAAACACTCCAACCAGTGCCATTCTAATTGTCTTCATACAATATCGCCTCCTATTATTACTTCATCTCTCACATTATCAGTTATAAACATTGTGATAATACGTGTTACGCCTCTCTTCTCCTTCTAACAAATCCAAGAATGCCCAGGATGCCAAGGACTGTCAAGGCGAGAGTGGTGGGTTCTGGGACGATACCTATATCTTCTATTGTAAGAATTGATGATCCCCAACACCATTTATTCCACATTGCAGTCACATCAAACGTTGATCCAACCTTGCCTGGATAGTATTCATTTACTTTATCTGCCGGCGTCCATCCAACTAGGTAGCAACGCGGTATGAATTTCCACTTCAAATCCAATGGTCCACCTTCTCCTAATACCGTGCTGTCACCCGTAGATTCATTGATATACACCTTCCACATATTCTTTATATTGAACGCTTGCGAAGTAACTGTATTTTGTTGAAATTTATTGATGGTCTCTCCATCACTTTGTACGATATCCAATATCTCATTATCACTCAACTCATTCCCAGGCCATTTCCAGATATATACCGCCGTGAAGTTGACAGGCACGCCGCTAAGAACCTCGTATGACTCACCTTGCTTTAGTATAACAGGTGGTCCACCCCCCTGCTCCATAACTATAACGATATATGGTTGGCTATCGACCGAATTTTTCACTTCATCAGCAAGCGTGAATGTAGCCCCAACCGCCGGCATAACCACCATCATCAGAAGCACTCCAACCAGTGCCATTCTAATCATCTTCATACCATATCGCCTACTTACCTCTGTGTAATCAAATTACTTCTCTAATTACCCCTATATAAATTTTGTGATCATGCGAGCATGGATGTCATTTTGTCATCACCCGCAATCGTTTAAGTGAGCCTGAATAAAGATATATCATGCGACCCGTATCTCATCTGATACTTACCTCGCTCTTGATTATCCTCGCTGAGGTCTCAACATGTTTCGCAGGTCCGAAGGCTGGCATCACATCCAATATCGCAATCTTATTACTTTTGATCCTCCAGTTCACCTTCATAAAAGACCTCTCTTCAGATTTTACCCGCCTCTTCCAGGTGATGACGCTCATTCCTCTTTATCGTATCATAACACTCTCAATCCCTGTTGAGCTCATCACGTACGAGGGGTATCTTATAGCGGTAACGATCTCACTCCTTGCTGGTTCGCTGATTCTGATCACGGTACTTGGAATATCACTCGAAGAGGTGGGCATGCTTTTGAGAGATCCTATATTGCAGATAGTATGCATCATTGCAGGTCCCTTTATCGGATATCTCGAATGGATGCTACTCATGCCATCGGGACCTGGAACACCAATCCCTGCATCATTGATCCTCATGCTTGCTGCATTCACAGATGAGCTTATATTCAGGGGTATCATCCAGCAATCGGTTGAAAGAGCTATGAAAAACCCCCTTTTTGCGATCCTTCTGACATCAACCCTCTATGCCACATTCTTTGTCTCTTATGCATCAGGGCTGTGGCTCATTCTGCTTGTATTCCTGACCTCGATCTTCTTCGGGTATGTGGTATCAAAGAGCGGGAGCATCGCGGGTGTTCTCATCTCTCACGCTCTCCTTAATATTTTTTACCTCGTCATCTGTCCAATCTGGATGTAAATCGCACAAAAAATATCAGAGAATCATGAGCACCCTTGTTAAGACAATCAACGAGAATACAAATAGGAGCGGTACCACAATGGCATTATAAGCTTCCATGAACGGAGCAAATCGCTTTCTGATATCAGGTTCTGCACCAAGAATCTCTGCAGCCGATAGAAGACCAATGAGGAGCAGCACGGCATAGACGCCAAGCTCGCTTCCCCCAATCGCAGATATGACTGTTGGCGTTGCCATCGCGATCATCGTCTATTGATCTTTCATGTGGAAGTATATATACCTGATGTGTGAATTTGTATCTTTTAGTCTTTTCCTCTGATCTTCTCGATCCAGCGGTAAGCTTTATCTATCAGCCAGTAGAATGATGGAATGATGGAGAAAGAGAGGGTTCGAAGATACATCGATAAAATAGATCACATAAAGGAGCGGAGTGAAGATATAAACAGATGGATGCGTGAAACCGATACAAAAGAAAATATCGATAAGAAAACAAGGCTTGCGATCTACAAAGCGATGCAGGAGATCGTGGAAGCTTCAACAGACATTCTTGCAATGATCTTAAAAGATGAGGGAAAACTCCCGAAGGATGATTACACCAATATCAACATCCTCTACGAGCATGGTGTGATCGACAAAAAGCTTAAAGAAACCCTGAACGAGGCAAATGGGCTTAGAAACAGATTGATACACGGATACAATGGTCTAAACCCTGAAATTGCCTTTATTTCGATCGAAAAACTCCTGCCTCACACGGAAACTTTCATCGATGTGGTGACGGAATGGCTGAAGAGAGCGCTGGATCGATAGCATCAGGCTTATGGCTACAGAAAGATCAGCGAATCCTCGCGCTGCTCCAGTTTGGCTCAACAACAAAGCGCGAATCCACGTGCAGAAGTGATCTGGACATCGCCATCGTTGCACCAAAGATAAAAGATCCAGATGAGATGAGCAGAATCCTGGCAGATACATGGAAAAATCTGGATACCAGTGAACCATACGATATATGGCTCTTTGAAGAACTACCACTCTACATGAAAGCCCAGATCATAGAAAACCACAGAATCATCTTCTGCAGAGACCTGCCAGCACTCTATGAATACCTCTACTTCTACAGAAAACTGTGGGAGGACGAGCGCCACAGACAGGAGCTTGAGATCGACCAGCTACGGGAGATACTCGATAGGATCTGACGGTAAAAAGAAAAGAAGAAATATCACCGCTCTCTCTTCCTGTAAACAGCCCCGATCACCCCAAGAATCCCCAGCGTGACCATCACAAGCGTGAGGGGTTCAGGGATCTCAGCGCACGAGGATGGCCCACCGAGCTTCGGGAGATACGTAACATTACCTTTTTCTGAGTTATCATGCCAGTCATAGATGCTCGCGTTGATCTGGTCGTCATCGGTCGTGCCCCACCAGTTATTGGTCGCACTGACATCCTCCTCCTGGTCGTTGTAGAACTGCCAGTGGTAACTACCATCATCTTGTAGCTCACCGTTTGCGATGATGTTGTTGTGTTTGATCGTGTTATCTGTCGATCCAGCTTTGAGATAGATGCCGTAGCTGTTGTTGAAGATGTAGTTGCAGGAGATGTTGTTATAGTCTGCATTATTGATATAAACCCCTGCTTCATTTGAAGCCAGCGTGTTCTGGATGATCTCGTTCTCATCGGTTGAGTCAGAGCTTAGGTAAACACCATACTTCTCGTTTGAACTTACCGTGTTATCTCTGATTATGTTCTGACTGCTCGAACCTGAAAGACGTATTCCGTGCCTATTGCCATTTACGTTGTTTTCAGATATCGTGCAAGAATCAGCATTATTAACTCGAATTCCAGTGGTCCATGTGCCTGATGTTGCCCCCGTCACCGTAAACCCGCTGATATTCACATAGTTCGCGGTTATATCAAAGACATGATCGTTTGAACTTGCTGCTTGGACCATTGTTGAACCAGACCCATTCTCAGACTTGATCGTTAGATGAGCCGTATTAACACGAACATTCTCTGTATATGTCCCATCTTTAACAATTATTGTATCATACGCTGAAGCGCTATTCACCGCTGCTTGAATTGTCAAATAATCATCAGGCACCCATATCTCAGTCGCACCCGCGCTACCCACACTTAAAGCCAGAACTATAACAAACCCAAGTACGATAATACTATGATTCACACTCCATACCTCATAAATCTTCTTTGTGTATGATATAAATAGATTGCGATGAGAAAAATTATCTCAATCTTCCCTTGAGAGCCGCTCCTGCTCTTCTGTATTCATCTTAATCAAGATCTCAAATATCTGCCTCATGGCATCTGGATTTAATCCATTCGCGATTGCAAACGCTTCCGCTCGTTTTAAAACATCTTCCACCTGTCTGTTATCGACTATCTCGCAGTTTATCTTCTTTTTGGCGTTGAAGACGTGGGGGGCGAGATCTGTGCGCTCTTTGATCAGCTCTGCAATTCTTTCATCTATCCTTCTAATCTTCTCGCGAACTTCAGCAAGCTCCATTCACCAGAACCTCCATACGCTCATTGAGAACTCCTGGGTTGGATGATCCTGCAAGAACCGTTCGATTGAGAGAATCGTTGATTTCAAGGAGCAGGACCCACTCATTCTCATCAACCACCCACTCAACAGAATCGTTCTCATCAACAATTTTCGTCCCGTTAACAGATCTCATCAGTTCTCTGTACCCTTCAAGAAACTCATCTGCATCCATCGGGCTGTCCCAGCTTATATTGAAGCAAAAGAGGTAGTCAGTCTCGTTCTGATAGAGAACTAACCTGTCTCCACCCCAGCCTGAAGCTGATGTGGATGCGTTGCTCGATTTAATGTGATCAGCAAGCATTGTACGGATGAATAACTCACCCATCGTATCGTTGATCGTCATATTCCACCCATCCAGCAAGAGATCTGGTGCTGACATATTAACTCCCTCTTCACCTTTTGTGTATTTATCAGGGTGCATTATCATCTCTGTTGTTCTCGGTGGATTACGATATGCTTCATTTACAAGCTCCCAGCCACCACCCTCATTATAGAGCTGGGTCACAAAGAACTTACCCCTGGTATGCGAAAATGTCCTGAATGCCTCGAGCGTCCTTCGTGTAACGTCCTCATAGACCTTGCTTACCCCCATCGCGAGACCCGATGGCGTCTTACCCTGATAGAGATCACAGGTGAGGAGTGCATCCCCTTCAACCAGTGCATCTCGTGCCATGCGACCATCAAAGGTCGATTGGTTGAGGATTTCTGTCAGGTTGAAGTGCTGATCCTGGAGTACATGTGTGTACTCGTGCGCATAGATCTTTTCAAGTTCAGCCTCATACCCGCTGACGATCACCATCTCTTTATTCTCGATGTCATAGTACGCCATTACCGTACTCGATTTGTACGAAGCCTCAACCCTGTCAAGGTCATCGTCCCATTCGACCATGAAGAGGGCTTTTAATAGAATATCATCAGGATCATCACTCGCTTTTTCGGTTGTGTTGTATCGTTCTTCAAGCTCCTCTCTGCTAATTTCCCGCTGTGGAATATCAGCGATGAGATTCAGCCCACGAACCTCCTCCACCTTATCGACGATCGCTGTCAGGTTGAGCGATGGGGTGGGCGTGAGTTGGGGTGTGGCAACCGGTGTTTCTATTGCTGTTTCAGCAGGTGTTGAGATCTCTAAATCTGAATCCTCTTCGATACAACATAGCGAGAATGAGAGAAAGATCAAAAAAAGTATCAGAATCAGACCCTTAACCTGCAGCATATCTCAAACGCTCAAACGTTCCACTTAACCCGCTTGACCTGCCATTGATTCGATTTCAAACGTCTGCTTTTGCCAAACCCACATGATGCACAGACCTTTCGATGGACATTGAATGAATTATTCCCACATCGCCTGCACCTGATATGGCTCTTCTTCTGTCGTTTTCCCATTGAAGGAGTTCCTTTCGACATTTACTTCACCTCGCAATCTTTAATTCCAAATTTTACGGCGATATATAAACGACGTTATCACCACGCAGGATAACCGTCCCAAGCTGCCTGTTCTCTCCGTCTTCGATCGTCTCTTCCGCGTTATCAAGCACCAGATTCATGTGAAGATCGTAACCCTGAAGCTCGCCCCGGATCTCCCTTCCACCTCTGATCCGTACAATCACAGGTGATTGAAGAGCTTCATTCAGGATGTCCAATGGTCGCTGTGCCATATCAAATCAACTCCTCTCCATTCATTAAATCAGATTATCAACGCTAATTTTCATCCACCAACCTACTTAAATCTGTCGGAAGAATGGGCATTATTTGCGAGACACGATCAATAAGCTGAATTGGATGGTATAGCAGCGATCCAGACTTCCCGAGGGCTCGCGCACCTCAGTACAACAAGGAACGCTGGCGGGCTTATCTTCTGTGTTCGGGATGGGTACAGGAGTTTCCCCGCCGCTATGGCCGCTATACCAGTGAATCTCTATACCTTCAGAGGTCTATTTAAAGTTTCTCCCTCGAATTTAACAGTTCCCTGATCGCAGCATCTGTCAATGCCACCCTGTAATGAAGTCCCCCAGAATCGCTCTTAAGCAAGGATGCTCGGATCTCACCACACAGCTCATCGAGCGTGACCCATTTTGCCCCCTCAATCTCTTTTCTGTCACGTGGATCAAGCTCGCCCGATACCCATCTCGTCTGAAAGACATGAGATCTCCAGCTTTGATGGTCACCGTTCGATGTGAAACACGCCTCAACCCTCAGGAGGTATCTCAGGATCTCGACACTCATTCCTGTCTCCTCAAAAGCCTCTCTTATGAGACCCGCCTCAAACTTTTCTCCGAGTTCCACTCCACCACTCGGTATGCGATATACGCCTGGAGGGTGTGATGGTTTCCTGATTACCGCTATCTTATCAGCTTTCTCGATGATGAACGTGACGTCATGTGCTCTATTATTGCGCATACTCTGGCGCATGATCCTGAACTCATCCTCGTCAATCTCAAAGCTGAGCTCGATCACCCTCGGCGTTCCATATTTTTCTTCAAGTTCCCTCAGGACCTCATCTGTTATGTACATGGTATGAATTGAAACCCATCAATAGTTGTATTGATCCACGATCTCCCCTCGTGAATCGAAGAGCGTTGCAGTATCGCCATCATTGTTCCAGATCGGGTTTTTTCCGTTCATATAGAGGTCTGTATCGCTGTCATCACCTATTCCCACATGAACCTTGACCCTCGAAACAGGGGGAAGTTCAAAGCCTTCTGGAAAGACGTACGAATGATTCTTCGCATCAACGATGATCCATCCTCCCATATCTATATTGTCATCACCCGTATTTAAGATCATGACCCACTCCTCGTTGAGGTTATCACGATCGTTACCTTCTGGGTCGTAGTTGATCTCTTCTATCACAATCCCAATAGAACCTGTTTGAGTTTGAGCTGGCGTTGGTGTGGCGGTTTTAGAGGATGTCGGCACTGTCTCGGGCGTGTAGCTGTACTGATCGATGATCACATTATTTGCATCAGAGAGCGTTGCAGTATCTCCATCATTATTCCAGATTGGGGTCTTTTCATTCATGTAGAGTTCTGTATGAGTATCTTCCCCTGCGCCAACATGCACCTTCACACTCTCATCTGGAAGGAGCGTAAAATCCTCTGGAAAGATGTATAGATGGTTCTTACGATCCGCAAGGCTCCATCCACCAATATCAACCTCAGACGCACCCCTGTTCAGGATCCTGACCCACTCACCATTGAGGTTCTCACGGTCATTTCCTGGCGGATCAAACTGTATATCCAGTACCACCACATCGATTACAGGAACAGGAGGCGTGGCTGGTGTTGGGCGCGAGGTAGGGGTGGACGTTTCTGGAGTTTCGACCTCTTCTCGATCCTCCGCTTCAATGAGAGGGGGTGCATCTACGCTAACGTTAGACATAGCAACTGGGAGTGGTATGCTCGGCGGTGTACTATCAAGGCTGCTATTGTTGGAATCAGGCGTAAATACTGGTGTTTCTTCGATCGTATTCTCATCCTCGATTGTATCAGCAGGTGCTACCCCAAAACATCCTGAAAATGCCGTGATCGATGCGATTGCCATCACAGTTATCAGGGCTGATACGCGCTTTACCATACCTCCATTCTTATTCGCTGGTTTTTCTATTTAAAGTTGTGCAAAGCCTGCAACCAAAAACTTCTTTTACCTTTAAATTGAATGAGGGATAGGTGTGTTTCAGGATGGGAAAATACGAATTCAAGCTTATAGAATCTAAATGGCAGAAGATCTGGGAGGATAAGGGGGCGTATGAAGCAGATCCAGGTTTAGGTGATAAATTTTACCTGAATGTTGCATATCCATACCCCTCTGGTGCAATGCATATCGGACATGGTAGAACTTACACTGTACCTGATGTTATAGCAAGATTCAAGCGAATGCAGGGTTATAACGTCCTCTTCCCGATGGGCTTCCATGTGACAGGTACGCCCGTGATCGGCGTCTCTAACCGGATCGCAAGAGGTGATCAGGAGGCTATAAAGCTCTACAGGGAGGTCTACAAAGTTCCAAAGGATGTTATGGAACGGTTCACCGACCCTCATGAGATCGTACGATACTTCAGCAATGACTATACAGATATTATGAGGTCGATGGGACTCTCGATCGATTGGAGGAGAAGATTTACAACCGTAGACCCTCAGTACAGTAAGTTTATCGTATGGCAGTATCATCAACTTAAAGATAAAGGTCTTGTGGCTAAAGGTGAGCATCCTGTCAAATTCTGCCCAAATTGCGATAATCCTCTTGGGGATCATGATCTCCTAACTGGCGAGAAGGCTACGATCAGTGAGTTTGTCCTCATCAAGTTTCGCCTCCCTGATGGGATGGTGGTTCCAACTGCGACACTCCGTCCCGAGACGCTTTTCGGGGTTACAAACCTCTGGATTAACCCTGATGGTGACTATGTCATCGCAAAGTTGAAAGATCGCAATGAAAACTGGCTCTTGAGTAGAGAAGCGGCAGAGAAGCTCAAGTATCAGGACTTTGACCTTGAGATCGAGTCGTTTGTAAAAGGCTCGAGGTTCATAGATCGGGTGGTAAAGAACCCTTTGAATGATGATATAGTCGAGATTCTTCCAGCGACATTTGTTGAGATGGATATGGGTACAGGAATTGTAATGAGCGTTCCTGCACATGCCCCGTTTGACTTTATCGCACTTAGAGATCTCCATAATGCTGGAAAATACAAAAACATCCGTCCGATTCCTGTAATCAGGATTGAAGGTTATGAAAAGATTCCTGCCGCAGAAGTGGTGAATCGGATGGGGATAAAAGATCAGGAGGATGAGAAGCTCACCAGTGCGACCGACGAACTTTATTCTGCAGAGTTTAACAGGGGGTTTATGCTACAGGAGTTTGGTGGAGATCCTGTATATCAGGCACGGAATGATGTAAAGATAAAACTCACTGAACGTGGTGATGCGGCGAGCCTGTATGAGTTCAGTGAGCGCCCTGTCGTCTGCCGTTGCAACACATCTGCTGTCATCAAGCTCCTGAAGGATCAGTGGTTTGTGAGATACAGCGACCCTGATTGGAAGGATTCTGTGAAAACCTGCATCCATGATAGGACAAAACTCATCCCACCTGAGCTTGAGAGTGAGTTTTTAAGGACCGTTGACTGGCTCAATGACTGGGCATGCACGAGGAAGGTTGGACTTGGTACACCCCTTCCCTGGGATCCTGCATGGATCATCGAACCCTTGAGTGATTCAACGATTTACATGGCGTACTACACGATCGCCCAGCACCTCAAAGATATCGATCCTGAGCTTCTCGATGACGCAGTATTCGACAGGATATTTCTGCAGAAAAATACTGAGTGCAGGGTCGATCCGGAAATTCTAAAAAAGATGCAGGAAGAATTTATGTACTGGTATCCGTACGACTACAGGCTTTCTGCAAAGGATTTAATCTCAAATCACCTCACGTTCCAGCTTTTTCACCATACAGCGATCTTCAGCGAAGAATATCACCCAAGAGGGCTCGTGGTCTTTGGTATCGGACTTCTTGAAGGGGAGAAAATGAGTTCTTCAAAAGGTAATGTAATTCTCTTGAGCGATGCGATCGAGAAGTTTGGTGCAGATACCGTGAGGTTCTTCCTTATGGGGTCTGCAGAACCATGGCAGGACTTTGACTGGCGTAGTAAAGAGGTTACAGCGAGCAAGCGCCACCTTGAGAGGTTCTGGAATACCGCGAACGAGATTATCGAGATGGGCGAGGGTGAGAAGGAGCTTGAATCGATCGATTACTGGATTCTTAACAGGTTACAGGATCGAATAAAAATAACGACAGAAGCACTCGATAATTTCTTCACAAGATCTGCTATACAGCAGGCATTCTTTGGGATAGAAAGCGATCTCAGGTGGTACAGGAGACGATCTGACGGGTCAAGACCCGGGGCAGTGTGGACGATGAGATACATTTTGGATCGCTGGGTAAGGCTTCTTGCACCGTTTGTGCCGCATATAACCGCAGAACTTCTGGAAAAGATGGGAAAGAGCAGTGTAACCGATCTGACTTATCCCAAAGTTGATGATGAATTCGTAAACCCAGGAATTGAACTTGAAGAGCGGCTTGTAGAGGCGACATACAATGATATAAATGAGATCCTCAAGGTCACAAAGATCACACCCAGACGGATAATACTGTACACCACTCCAGAATGGAAAGAGGAGGTGAGACGGGTTGTCTTATCCAGACGAAGTAAAGGTAGGGTGGAGCTGAGTGATGTGATGCGTTATATCATGGAAAATCCTGAGATGAGGTCATACAAAAAGGAGATGCCGAAACTTGTTAAGCGTATGATCGAGGATTACCAGGGGATAAGTGAGAAAGAGATTGATCTACTTCTTGCAACCGATATAAACGAGTTTAAGGTGCTTGACAGGGCAAAAGACTTCTTTAAACAGGAATTTGGTGCGAGTGTCTCCGTCTATAATGCAGAAGACGCCGCTTATGACCCTGCAGGAAAGAGTAAACTCGCTTATCCGATGAAAGCCGCGATATTTGTGGAGTGAATCCTATGTATGAGAACTATATATTTGAAGGTGGATCGTACAGGCACGGAGAACTTGTTGAGCTTATCGTAGATCTTGGCGGATACATCATAACTCAGCGGATCTTTGCGCAGGAGGCGACCATCACCTTCACGGCTCCTGTAGAGGAGTATGAGGTAATAGAAAATGTCGCTGCAGATATTCAGGGAATGCTCAGGAAGGCACCGCTTCTTGGGACAGAGATAGCGGTTGTGACGCCAACGATCACTCGACACCACCTGCCACACCCGGTCTGTGATATGGCTGAGATTATGCGGAGGAAAGGGGCACAGACGAACGTTATAGGGCTTGCAAGGGGTGTTGGCAGGCGAATTGCGCAGCTGACATTGCGAGAGCGTCAGATAATAGAGGAGCATGATGTCTGCCTCATCGGGTTTGGAAACTTCAAACGATGCATAGAGGAGAAGATAGAGGTCTTCAAGACGTTGAACGTTCCAGTAGTCGCGGTTGGGCTACCTGAAACACAGATAGAAGGAGTAAGATATATCTCGATGCTTGGAAGGCTCCCCTATACCTTCAAGCGGCTGAATGAGATTGAACTCTTGAAAAAAATCTCAGATGAGGTGGAAAAGGCTGTTAAAGTTAGAAAAGAAGAGATTGCGATTGATCCGCCGTTTGTTCCGCCATGGGTCGTGAAGGATGAACTTCTCAATCAGGTAGAGGATATCAAGCACTCGCTCGCACCAGCACCGATCGTGCAGCGGTTAAATGGGGTGAGGATAAAGATACCTTATGATGATTACCATGAAGCGGTGGAGAATGTGCTGATAAGCGATTACAGACTTTCTGAGATCGCAACGATCACAAAATCGAGCAATCGTGGCAGGATTATCGTTGAACTTACTCCGATGTCGCTTCTTAATATGTAAGAGAGAAAAGTTATGCTGAGCGAAGAAGAGGGTAAGTTGGCAATCCAGCTTTCAAGGGATGCGATCGAGGCGTACGTCAGGGAGGGAAGGCGCGTCAACACCGATACCTACGAACTCCCCGCAATCTTCAATGAGAAGCGAGGTGTTTTTGTTACGATAAACAAGCAAGGGATGCTGAGAGGCTGCATCGGTTTCCCTTATCCGATAATGGCGTTAAAGGATGCGATTCTGGAGGCTGCGATAAGCGCAGCTTCATCTGATCCACGCTTCCCGGCAGTATCTCCTGATGAACTCGAAATGATCGAGCTTGAGGTCACAATCCTGACAGAACCTTTGAGGCTCAGTGTTAAGCCGAAAGATCGGGCTTCTCAGATCGTTGTGGGTAAGCATGGCTTGATCGTTCGAAGAGGTCCGTATCAGGGTCTTCTGCTGCCGCAGGTCGCAGTCGAGTGGGGCTGGGATGCCGAGACTTTTCTTGAACAGACGTGCCTGAAAGCTGGACTCACACCTGATATGTGGCTCGATGAAAAGACCGATGTCAGCATCTTCGAAGGGCAAATATTCCATGAAAGCTGAAACAGATCGGTCTGAGACGATCAAACGACTCTTTTTACAGGATAAGCCTGCTGAGATTTTAATCTCAATCGCGAATATGAACCTTCCTTATGCCTCACGAATTCTGAAAGAGGTTGATACAACCTTTGCACACGCTGTCAAGATCCTATCCGCGATGGAAGAGCTCGGCATCATCGAGACCGAGAAGTCGGGGCGGATCAAGAATCTTAAGCTCACGCCGCACGGAGAAGCCCTTGCAGAATCATTGAAGAACTTCCTTGCAGTCTGCGAGACAGATCTTGACGAAAAAGAGGAGAAGACCAAAAATATCGCGGATAGAACCCTTTCAAAACTTGATCAAATATATTCAGAAGAGATTGAGGGTAAAAAAAGGTTGAAGCATAAAGATGGCGTCAGAATCTCCAGACGGCTCGCACCTTACGAGCGTGAGCTTAAACGGCTTGCGAAACTCTCTAAAGCAGAGGATGACCCATCGATCATCAAGGTAGAAAAAAAGATAAAGTGGATAAAAAGGGAGAAAGAAAAGCTCATGTCATCTTGAACGTCTCTTCTGTCAGCACTTTAAGGTTAACAGGGATCTTTATCACGCTTCCAAGTTTCCCTCCGAAGACGTACTCAATTCCCTTATCTGATGCGATATCTATTATCCGCTGGGTGATCACGCCATCGAAAACCACACCTCTGATCTCTTCAGCACCTTTGAGTGTCTGTGCAAGCTCCCTTATTGAGACTTCCTTCACAACATTATCATCTCTACCGATGAGCCTTGCGTTCCTCGATCCAAGCAGTTGATTGAAGTGTGTAAGTGGCGCCCTATCAGACAGAACAAGCTTCACACCCTCGTTTGCTGCTTTGGCTGGTGGTTCAACTTCCTGAGGAATCTCTTCCGTCTTTTGTGTGGCGAATGTTCTTCGTTTAACGACTACTTCTCGCCTGGATGGTTTTTTAACAGGAGGTTGCTGGTGAGTTACTTCACGACGGTTGCCCGTATGGTTCTTCGCATTCTCTGCCTTCTTATCTCGCATGATCTCCCATTGCTCTGCTGGCAGTTTGTTTCTCAGGGATTTTACGATTTCCTTGTACGTCAGGTCTTCGACACCCTTGCCATTCGGCGGTCTTGCGATATAATCGATCTCTGCGATCTGCATAAGCTCTCTCAGTATGAGTTCACCACCACGATCACTGTCTGTAAACGCGGTAACGGTCTTTGTCTTACTCAGTTCACCGATAATCGGGGGCACGTTCGTACCCTCAACAGCGATCGCGTTCTTTATCCCGTATTTCAGAAGTGTCAGGACATCAGCTCTTCCCTCAACGACAATTATAGCATCCGAATCATCGATGCGTGGTCCTGCTGGAAGTTTATCAGGCCCATACTGAGCTATCTCCTCAACTCTAACAGCCTGTTTTACCTCCTCTGTAATCTCCTGGCTCTCGGGGCTCCCGTGCTCGATCATGTTCTTCAGAAGTTCTTTCGCACGTGATATGATGGCTACCCGTTTTGCCGCGCGAACATCCTCAATCCTATCAAGTGTAATCTTCGCGTTACAGGGACCCACTCTATCGATAGTCTCAAGCGATGCTGCGAGTATCACGGTCTCAATCCGATCAAGGCTCGACGGTATCACGATCACACCTGTTGACTTTCCAGATTTTGACTCGATATTTACCTCAATCCTCCCTATCCTACCCGTCTTCTGGAGATCCCTCAGATCCAGTTCATCACCGATCAGACCCTCTGTCTGACCAAAAATTGCACCAACAACATCAGGCCGCTCGATAATGCCTTCTGCTGTGATCTTTGCATGTATATTGTATTTGGTGGTATCGCTACTCTGCATAATTAAACCCCCATCTATTTTTTGTATTCATCTGTATCCTCCTTTCAATTTATTGGATCTTTACTTCAATATCAGATCAATATCAAAATAAGTCAGATAACAACCCAATAGACTTCTACGATCCCTTTTATCTTTTAATCGCAGCTTTTTATCTTATTAAGATTCAATCAAATTCAAGACGATTATACGAGTGAATGATGAATTGTAACTGACTGTAATTATATGATCTGATTATGATCATGAAGCTTGTAATCATACCTTGCGTTTATTCTTTAAGAACTTTGCGGTCAATGGTTAACTTAATATATAATTGGACTCAATACTAATTCGGGGATGGAATTGTGCATATTAAGGGTATAGACCTGAAGAACTTTAAATCATTTAAAAATCAGACTCATATACCGCTCTTTGACGAGTTTATGACGATTTCAGGACCCAATGGGAGTGGAAAGAGCAATGTACTTGATGCTATCCTCTTCACGCTTGGGCTCTCAAAATCGAGAGATATGCGCGCCGATAAGCTGACCGATCTTATCTACAGCTCTGGTAATGGAGATGGGATAAATCAGGCCGAAGTGAAGGTCCACTTTGACAATAGTGATCGTTTAATTCCGATAGATAGAGATGCTGTTACGATTTCAAGGAAGGTAAAAAAGACGGATAACGGTTATTACAGTTATTATTATATCAATGGGAAGCCGTGCACATTTTCAGAGATCCAGGAGATACTGAGCAGGTCTTTCATCACCTCAAACTCATACAATGTGATAATGCAGGGCGATGTCACCAGAATACTCAATATGAGTTCATTTGAGCGGCGAAAGATCATAGATGAGATCTCTGGCGTGGCGGAGTTTGATGAAAAGAAGGAGCGAGCGCATCATGAGCTTGATGAGGTGCGATCAAGGATCGAGAGGCTCGATATTATCCTTGAAGAACTTAAAAACCGTCTCAAAGTCCTCCAGACCGAACGAGATCAGGCGCTTATGTATGAAAACCTCAAGGAGGAGAAGGTACGGTGTGAGGCGTCTCTCCTTCTTGCAGACCTCAATCTCAAAGAGCAGGAGTTTGATGAGATAAAAAGCTCAATAGAGGATAGATTGGAGAAGAAAGAGATTATATCAAGGGGTATTTCAAATAAAACAGCACAGATGGAGGATATACAGTCAGATCTTGATGAAGACGAGGTACGGCTTGTAAAAAAACGTGAAGAAGAAGTGTTAACCATTAAAAAAAGTCTCGAAGAAGTTTCTGGCACTATAACTCGTTTCAAAGAGCTTGTATCGCTGGGTAGAGAGCGGATAGAAGATCTAAAGACACAGAAGAACAGTATCTTCATAGAGCTTGAATCAAACCGTCAGGAGCTTGAAGACACATTAAAACGCTTCGATGATGAGCGGATACGAAAGGGAAGCTTGAAGGAGACGCTGGATGAGAAGACCGCGATCCTTGATGGAATAAAAAAGGAGATTGAGTCTGCAGGATCTAAGGCAGAGGATGCGACCCACAGGTTATACACCCTCCGTAGAGAGCTTGAGGTTGAGCAGTCAAAAAAGAACGAGATTCTGATGAAACAGGATATGATACTCGACCGTTCACGAAGAAGATCTGGTGAAATTGATTTGATAACTGAAAGAATGAAAAAACTTGCGAAAGAGCTTGATACAAAGAAGAGAGAGATCTCACTTAGAGCAAAGAGAACGCATGAGCTATCCAGGGAACTTGAGGAGAATGAGAAGGTGCTTGGTGAAGAGCGCACGTTGCTGAATGGCCGTGAGAAAGATCTCAAAGCTTTAGAGCGGAAGATAATGGAAATAGAGGCCCGTGTACTCGCAGAAAAGGAATTCAAAGGGTATAGCGAGGGTGTTAAGTCTGTTATGGAAGCTGTGAGAATGCATCAGCTTGAGGGGGTTTATGGAACGATTGCTGAGCTTGGAAGGGTAGAAAATCGTTTTGCGGTTGCGCTTGAGGCTGCAGCAGGAGGGAAAATGCAGTACATCGTTGTTGAGACAGATATCGATGGACAGTACGCGATCGAGTACCTGAAACAGATCAAGAAGGGGCGTGCAACATTTTTACCTCTGAACAAGCTTAAAGATGGGAGAAAACTGGATGGACTTGATTATCCAGGCGTTCTTGGATTTGCGATCGATTTGATCGAGTATGATCCCAAATTCGAGCGGGCGTTCTGGCACGTCTTCAGGGATACAGTGGTTGTTGAATCGATTGAGGATGGAAGGCGATTGATGGATCGGTTCAGGTCTGTTACGCTCGATGGAGATCTTATAGAGCGAAGCGGTATCATGACAGGGGGTGCACCCTTAAAATCACGGTTCAGGTTCACAAGTAGCACAGGAAATGAGCTTCTGAAGTTTCAGGAGGAGAGAACAGTCCTTGAATCAGAGCTTAAGATGCATCTTGAACGAATAAAGGCGCTTGAGAATCGGAACGCAACGATTCGCGAGGATCTCTTTGAAGAGGGGAGTATCCTGAATAAGTTGCAGATTGAGAAGAAAGAGAGCGAACGTAACCTGAACGATCTCAGGCGTGAGCTTGAAAGATTTGAGAAGGAGGATAACAGGGCTGAAATTATCCAGCTTGAGGAGGCACTCGCTGCATCAGGAAGGCGAATAAGTGAGCTTGAATCAGCGATCGGTGAGCTTGAATCAGATCTGAAGGCATCGAAGATACCCGAACTTACAAAGAAGGAGCGTCAAATCTCCGAGGAGATAAGGATGATCGAAGGTAGGATGGGCGAGATTGACCTCTCAATCAAGTCAATCACGCTCGATCGAGAGTATCTTGAGAAGAAGATAGCTGAGGGAGAAGACCGATTAAAAGCGCTGGATGCAAGCCTTTCGGGCATAAACGATGAGATAAAGGATAATATCTTCAGGATCAAAGAACTTGAGAGCGAACGCGAAGAACTTCTTGAACGCGAGAAGGCACTGGAAGAGGAGCTTTCAAAGCTTAAAAATCTATTCAAAGAGCGTTTCAGTCGGGTCATGGAACTCCGTGAGGAGATTGAGGGATTGAAATTAAGACGTGAACGGATCGATGGCGCACTAACAGATCTTCGTAAGATCGAAGAAGGACTCGTATCGCAGATTACAGAGCTAAAACGCAGGATCGATGAAGCAGGGATCGATCCAGAGGGAGAGGTTAGAGAAGATCATGATACGATCAGAGAGCAGATTAAGCGAATTGAAGAGAGGATGCGTGCACTCGAGCCTGTAAATATGAAGGCGATAGATGCGTTTTTTGAGGTTGAATCACGGTCTGATGAGCTAATGCAGCGAAGAAATACACTCTCAAATGAGCGGCGTGCGATCATCGAGCGGATCGAGGGGTATGAGATGAGAAAACGGGAAGTCTTCCTCTCAACCTTTGATGCGATAAATGCAAACTTCAAAGAAGTCTTCAGAGAGCTTTCTGATGGGAATGGTGAGATATTGCTTGAATCTCGAGAAAAGCCATTTGAAGGAGGTCTGTTGATTCAGGTTCAGCCAGCAGGAAAACCTATTCAACGATTAGAAGCACTATCTGGTGGTGAAAAAAGTCTTACAGCACTCTCATTTCTTTTTGCAATCCAGAGATACAGGCCAGCACCGTTCTATGCACTGGATGAGATAGATATGATGCTCGATGGTGTGAATGTCGAGAAGGTCGCAAAGATGATCAAAAAGTTATCAAAGAGCGCGCAATTTATTGTTGTTTCACTCAGAGAGCCGATGATCGAGTGTGCCTCTTCAACGATCGGTGTTGTGATGCAGGAGAAGAATATATCGACGATTACCGGGATAAGGCTCAATGGGAAAAACGCTCAAGCACAGATTTCAGCCTGACCGCTTCTCTTAAGATGTGAATTGATAGTTTTATATAGGATCAATAAAAAAAGAGTTAGAGGTTCACAAATGGAAAGGAAATGGATTGCAATAGGTGCTTTATTGGCAACATTGTGTGCTTGCGTTGCAATATCTATGCCAGTGATAGAAGTCTCTTACACGGTTAAGGAGCCATATAGTGCGACCGAGACGTATTATGTAACAGAGCCATACGAAACTACAGAAACATATTATGAAATGGAACCTTATGAGGATGTAGAAACATATTATGAAAAAAAGAATTAACCACAGATAATATCCCATATAGTTATGAAACATCGGGTTTGGTTTTTTATAAGCATTTTTTAAAGTTGTACTCTGGACTGGGGTCTATCGAATTACTTGATTTAATGGTTATGATAACGAATACAGAGGATAGTGGTGGAATGTTTCAGGTAGTTTTCCATATAGTAACTACTGAACGATCATATAATGCTATAACAGATAGTGTATTTTTGATGCCTGGTGAAAGCCACCAATTCGAATGGACGGTTAATAGTACTAGATTTTTGAATTGCTCCTATGAAGTACTTCGACCTTCCAAATTTCAATATGTCGTAACTTATCTGCCAAAAGAGAGAACAGTCACAAAGTATCACGAAGTCGCTAAACAACGAACGGTAACTAAGTATCATGATGTAGCAAAAGAAAGAACGATAACAAAATACAAGAATGTAATCAAATACAAGTATATCAGTGCATTTGAATACCTAACGCAAGAATAATTTGATATCTCTCAATAGAATAAACGTCTAAAGAACTTGGGATGAGATGAATGACACAATTAAGTGAACTGATCCATACTGTTAGGGAATTGGAGAAGGAAGCAGAAGAAATTGAGAAAAAGGTGACTGGTTTTTTATCTGATACCTTTACGTTTGCGTATATAAATGACTTAAATACTGAAATGATGTGATTCGAGAACTCTTTTAGAGAGGAACAAAGAAAATATGTTCAATCATATCAAATATGGTATTCAAAAGGAGAAACCCTGATAAAAGAATATTTATCTGATCGAAAAGACGAATTTATAAAAGAATATGAGGAAATTTTATGTTTACTCCAACTTCGAAAAGATTGGGCTAAGATTGATGTGCATTACATAATTAAAGAGTTTACAGATTTCTTTGACACACAAAGGAACTTACTGTTATCATTACCTGAAGTCTTTGAAATACAAAACTTAAAATTAAGAAGAACAATCAGTGCAGATCTAGTTGAAAGCGAATTAGAGGAGGCAAGACTTCTTTTAGATCACGGTTTTATCCGTGCTGCGGGTGCGGTTGCTGGTGTTGCATTGGAACGCTATTTAAAGACCTTATGCGAGACTTCAACGCCGCCTGTGAATCACACTGTTATTAAAGGTATCAACTCACTCGCCCAAGGATTGCGTAAAGCGGGTCATTTGAGTGAAACCAAACGAAAAAAGATTGAATGGCTGGGGGATATTCGTAATAAGTGTGACCATGCAAAAGAGGAACCGCCAATAGAAGAAGTTAAAGAGCTGATAAACGGAACAGAAGGATTTGTAAAATCAGAGGTGAAATAAGACAGATCTCTAATTTATTCTCTTTTCAGACAGCACCGTTCTATGCACTGGATGAGATAGATATGATGCTCGATGGTGTGAATGTCGAGAAGGTCGCAAAGATGATCAAAAAGTTATCAAAGAGCGCGCAATTTATTGTTGTTTCACTCAGAGAGCCGATGATCGAGTGTGCCTCTTCAACGATCGGTGTTGTGATGCAGGAGAAGAATATATCGACGATTACCGGGATAAGGCTCAATGGGAAAAACGCTCAAGCACAGATTTCAGCCTGACTGCCTTATCTCTAAGCATTCGAACCGCATAGACAATTAACGCACTCGCGGTCATCCCTCCATCTGTCTCAAGTTTAAAGAGGAACGCTTCAGGATCCTCTTCAATCACGATTCCGTCAAGCTCGCAGGCTTCCACGCAGAGATTGCAGCATGAGCAGTTGATATCATCCCCGATCATGACACGCCCATCCACACATTTAAAGACGTCTCTGGGACACACATCAACACATCTACCGCAATCGTTGCAGTCCGTAATGCTCACATGCGGGATGTTTTTATAACCACATACAACAGCATTCTGCCATTTCGCGTGCATTTCTCCTGTTCCAAGCTTTATGATAGCGTTCAAGAGAAGTTTCTGCCCGTCTTTGAGATCTACGATCAATATATTATCATCTGCAACCGAGATGTTCTCATCGCCCATGACGAGATCCGACGAATAAATCTTTATGGGACCTTCTGCACTGATCGAAGCCGTGGACTGGCAGAGTGAGCAGCCATCCTCACACGTACACTCATCCTCCAGCACGTAAAGTCCTGGATCTGCCCTGAGTGGTATGAGACCAAGACGCAATGCAAGCTGTTCATCGAATAGTACTGATGTATTTTCATAAAAATTAACCTCATCGATCGCCATCCGCGGTACCTCATTGATCATGCACCGCCTGAGCGCGTTTGCAGACGCGGGTGTCAGGCCAGATATTATGAACTTTGCATACCTCTCAGTGAGCTCGATGACATTAATCTCGATTGCCACTCACACCCTCCTGCCGCGCTTTCCTCCCTTGGGCTTTGTGCCATCGTGCGGGATTGGTGTGACATCCTCAATCCTGCCAATCCTGAGACCCGCCCTTGCAAAAGCACGTATTGACGGCTGTGCACCAGGTCCTGGGCTATGTTCTCTGTGCCCACCTGGAGCCCTTACCTTGATGTGAATTCCAGTGATACCTTTGTCCTTGATCTCCTCTGCAAGTTCACTCGCCATCTGCATAGCAGTATAGGATGAACTCTCATCCCTTGCAGCCTTCACTACCATCCCACCAGAGGACTTTGCGATCACCTCAGCCCCTGTCAGATCTGTGATCGTGATGATCGTATTATTGAATGATGCATGGATATGTGCAACCGCCCATTTACTCATCAACGTTCACCCCTTCTCCTTCTGCTGTGACCTCAACGGACATCGCAGGTCTTACAGGGTGCATCTCGTCCGTGATCGGAGAACGCACGTAGTAATCAACCCCTGACTCCTGACCTCGTTTCACCATGAAACTCGGGATTGTGACCCGCCGACCATCGACCGCTATATGTCCGTGAACGATGAACTGTCTCGATTGCCTCATCGAACTTGCGAGATTTTTCTGAGTTACGATCGTCTGTAGTCGTCGGTTTAGAAAATCCTCAACCGTAAGCGCTAAGATATCCTCCAGCTCACCGTCTATATTTAAAATTCCCTTCCGCTTGAGGCTATCAACAAGGTTGCCGATCTCTCGCTTTGCACTCTCACTGACCATCCCTGATGCCCTTATTGCGAGCAATTCTCTCGCTTCTCGTCTGTATGTTCTGAGTGTACTCTCTGCTTTCCACAGCTCCCGTTTGTTCCTGAGGCCATACCTCTTTATGAGGTTCGCATCTTCCTCGAGCTTCTCGTGTTGCCATGGATAGCGAGGGGTTTCATACTGTTTCTTACACTTACCTGGATATCCCATCAGTTCCACCCTCTCAAGCTTCACTTCTTCCTGCTGACACCAACGATCGCTCCTTTTCTTCCTGTGGACTTCGTGCGCTGACCTCTAACTTTATGCCCGCGCTCGTGCCTGATACCACGATAACACCTGATCATCTTCATGAAATTGATATCCTCTCGCAGTGTCATCATCGAATCCGTCGCGATGATGTGCTTGTCTTCACCTGTAAACGGATCTCTCTGACGATTCATCATCCACACAGGAAGTGTTTCATTGACCTTCTCTTCCACCTGGACCTTAAGCCGTGCGATTGCGTCATCTGGCAGATAGCCCATTACCGCATCGGGATCAACATTTGCACGCTCTGTTATAACACGAGAAGTGCGCCTCCCGATACCTCTGATCCCTGTAAGGGCAAGTTCCACCTTCTGTGCACCTTGAAGATCAGTATTAGCGATTCGTACAATGTGTTTTATCTTCTCGCTGTCTTCCATCTGAAGATGCCTATGATACAACGTTTATTAAGTGTTACGCCCTCATGTTCAAAAAAATGTACTATCTCCAATAAATTTCGCCAGGATTTAACTCCCAGAATCAGGAACCAGTACATGGTACCTGGTAACGATGACGTTCGACGAATCGCCCCCCCGTGTCGTGGAGGATGAAGCGAAATAAATATCAGATGGTACAAATAATATTTTTGGGATGCGTTCACCCATTTATAACATCAAAGATCTCTTTTAGCGAGTCCACATACACAACATCAATCCCGATATTTTCCTCGATGTATTCCTCTGTGTCAATGATTACAGGCTTCTGTGTGATAACCGTGAGTCCACCATACTGCTTTTTGACCGCTTCATACCTCACAATGTGATCATTCTCCTCTGGCAGTATCAGGATGCGCTTTCCAGCCGCTTTTGAGGCTTTAGCCTTTTCTATGACGCCGCCAATCTCACCAACATGTCCATCGGGGCTTATCGTCCCTGTCATCGTGATATCCTCAGGGAGTGTGATGTTCTCAACTGCAGCTACGACAAGTGTTGTCATTAGCGCACCAGCACTTGGACCATCAACCTCAGGGACCTCTGCCTCTGCCTCAACCGAGAAGATCACATCGCTCCCTGATAGATCACACCCGAGATAGTTCTCGGCTGCGGCAACTGCGTTGTTTGCTGCATCCTGAAATACAACACCCATGAGCGGTTCTGTCTCAACAAGCACACGCCCCTTACCTGGCTTGATTTCAACGGTAACCTCCATCATTGTCCCTTCTTCAATTATCTGCTGGGTCATAAATGGGAACTCACCGCTGTACTCAACCCTGCGCAGCACAGCTGGAGCATCAAGCCTCGCTGTGCCCACCTCACCCGTGACATTGTTAGCGCTTATCTTACTCTTAAGCTCTGCAATCTCATCTCTGTAGAATGAAAGCTGTCTTCTTGCTTGCTGGAGTGAGAGGTTGGTCTGATAAAGCTCCATTGTGAGGTGTCTGTTCTGTTCTTCAAGTGAGGTTATCCGATCCTGGAGGGCCGAAATTGTATCACTATTTTGATTCTGAACCAGATAAATATTGAATCCAACGGATATAAGAAGCAGTATGAGAAGAAATGATGTTACCTTGCCCATAATTCCTCACCTGTAGAGGGATGTGTGTCCACACTTAAATATCTTTTGACTTATCACCCTAAAACTCCCCAAGTCTTCGCATAGCCATCATCTTTGCCTGATCTGCGATGAGCATCCATACAATAGCATATCCCCAGATAAGCCCCGCTAATTTCCATCCAATCGGGGTTACGAGTATCCCGTAGACGACGATGAGCGTTGCAAGAATTTTTGTTGCAATGGCAGACCAGAAGAGGATACCACCGGGATATGGTTTTTTCCAGAGCCGATCCCTTTTTCTCGTCACAAATATCGTCAGATGCCCTGCAACCGCAAGCTTCAGGAATATGAATGACTGGAGCTCTGGCCTTCCTAAAAGTAAGATCTTGTCGCCGATATAAAACAGCAGAAATGAGCTTATAACACCGACAAATCCGAGAAGTGTTGAGAGTAAGATTATCTTCTCAAGGTTCCATCGTGCGGGTTCTTTGAGCTTTTTCACGTTATCGTATGCGATCGCGAGTATCGGGGCATCGTTTAAGACGGCAAGAAGCACGATCATGAGGGCTGTTATCGGATAGAAATTGAAGATGAGTATCGCAAATACGATGAAGAAGAGTACCCGTATTGTCTCGGTGATCCTGTAGATGACATAGCTTTCCATACGCTGAAAGATTCTTCTTGCCTCTTCTATCGCGTCCCTGATGATTGAGATCCCTGGTTCAAGTGATACAACCCCTGCAGCCGCTCTTGCAGCATCCGTTGCCCCTGCAACCGCGATTCCACAGTCTGCCCGCTTGAGTGCAGGGGCATCATTGACACCATCTCCTGTCATCCCAACAAGATGTCCGCGCTTCTGGAGATAACCAACTATGCGGTATTTGTGCTCAGGAAAAACCTCTGAAAAGCCGTCAGCCTCCTCTATCAGGTGTTCAACCTCTGCCTCCCGCTTTAACTTCAGGATATCTCCTATAGGGAGTATCTTTCTACCGAGATTGAGAATTTCTGCGATGTGTCTTGCAATGGCGATGTTATCTCCTGTCAACATCTTGACTTTAACGCCGAGATCCTTGATCTCTTCGATCGCAGCGGGTGTATCTTCTCGCGGAGGATCAAAGAGCGGTATGATCCCGACAAGCTCCCATTTACCCTCTTCAGTTCTTGCAACAGCGATCGATCTGTATCCTTCTGCTGCAAAATCCTCAACCACCCTCTCAGCCTCTAAATTACCCCCGCACAATCCAAGAATCACCTGTGGAGCACCTTTTGTGACCTTAAAATCTTCACCATCTGATACCTCTGCCTCTGTTCTTTTTATCACAGGATCAAACGGGGTAAAAGATACCTGCCTGTACTCTTTGACTTTATCTTCCACTTTCAGCTCATCCACAAGCTTTAGAATCGCCTTATCTATCGCATCCTCTCCTTCTGAGGCAAGGGCGGCATAGAGCGCGAGTTCTTCATCTGTGTAGTCGTTGAAGGTTACAGGATCGCCGGTGGTTAGCTGATTCATCGTGAGCGTCCCGGTCTTATCGGCACATAAGACATCAACCCCTGCAAGCTCCTCTATTGAGACGAGTTTTGTCACAACGGCACTTCTTCTTGCGAGGTTGAGGGCGCCAACAGCCATTGTGATCGATAGCACCGCTGGCAGTGCTGCGGGAATCGCTGCAACCATCAGAACAAGTGCGAATGTTGCCATCTCAAGCAGGCTCTCCCCACGATAGATCGCAACAATGAATGTGAAGGAGATCAGGATCAGTGCCATAATGATGAGGTAATCTCCGACTTTTATCACCATCTTCTGGAATGAACTCACCGTTCCCGCCTCTTCCACGAGCTGAACCGTCCTTCCAAAGAATGTATCAGATCCTGTGGCTGTAACAACAGCTAACATTTCCCCTCTTGTAACAACCGAACCTGAATATGCGATATCCCCTTCTCCCTTCTCAACCGGGAGCGATTCACCGGTCAGGGCTGACTCATCGACAGTGAGATATCCGCCCTCAATGAGTTTGAGATCGGCAGGTATGATCTCTCCAATCTTTATCCTGACGATATCGCCTGGTACAAGCTCCCTTGCAGGAATATCTCGCCACTTTCCATCTCTCAATACCATGGATCGAATCGCTAACTTCTGTTTCAAAAGTGCGACGACATTCTCAGCTTTTCGCTCCTCCCAGAACCCCACGACTCCATTTAGAAAGAGAAGCACAAGGATTATCACAAAATCTGTCCAGTCGCCGATCGCAGCCGAGAGAATTGCAGCAATCTCTATCATCCATGCGATTGGCCCCCAGAAGTAAGAAAGAAACTTCAAAAGTGGGTGCACCTTCTTTTCAGGTATCTCATTGTACCCGAACTTCTCGATTCGCTTTGCAGCTTCCTCCTCAGATAATCCAGTCACTGAAGCTTCAGATTCTCTGCTACCATCTTTCATAGATTGAGCACCACCCTCCTCAAACTGGGGTCTTCATGGCGTTTTTATCTTGAATCCTTTATCCTCTGCGATCTTCAACATACGGTAATTATCGGCAAGCACATCGCCTATAATCGTCCTTAACCTGAAATCCCTGGCAATCTCGATCATTATGTCAACTAACTTATTGCCGATACCTCTTTCCTGATATTCATCACGTATCGCCATACCAAACTCACCTGTATTTTCGTCCGAGAGTATGACCACGCGACCCACGCCAACCATCCTGTATCCTTCCTCTCCTTCAACAAACGCCGCAATCGCAATCTCACGGTCGTAATCGATGTGGCAGTATCGAACCACCATGTGGTGATCGATCTCAGAGAGTGGGGCAAAGAACCTCTGGCGTATCGTCTCATCAGAGAAGGATCTTACCATCTCAAGCCACATAGGTTCATCCTCGGGACGGACGACTCTGAAGAAAATTTTATCTCCTGCAGGCGAAGTCCATTCCTGATTGTATTTGGTGGGACACCTGCTTATGATAAGATCGCTTCCAGGTGGCTCACTGATATTAACCTTTCCAGGGTTGATCAAAATTCGCGCATCAAGTGCAAGAAGGGAGGTATCATTGACATGGATCGGGTTTATGTCCATCTCTTCGATCTCAGGGAAATCTATGAGCATGAATGAAATCTTGACAAGTGCCTCCTCGATCAGGCGGATATTTGCCGGGGGACTTCCTCTAAAACCATTTTTGAGAATCTTTGATATTCTTGTATCCTCGATCATCCTGTGTGCCAGCGCCTGATTTAGAGGAGGGAAACCGATCGTTTGGTCCCTGATGTACTCAACCATCGTGCCGCCTGCACCAAACAATATGGCAGGTCCAAAGAGCTTATCCCGCTTCGATCCTATAATGACCTCGTAACCCGCACCAGTTACCATCGGCTGGATCGCAACACCATGAATCGTTGCATCTGGATCGTGTTCTCCTGCATTGCGGTTAATCTCTTCAAACGCAGTTCTTACATCTTCCTGCGTCTGGATATTGAGTTTAACACACCCGATATCCGTCTTGTGTGTGATCTGTGGGGATACGATCTTCATTGCCACAGGATAGCCGATCTCATCCGCGATCTTGATAGCCTCTTCTGGATCATGCGCTAACATGGTTTTTACTGTGGGTATATCATACGCTGCAAGCACCTTCATCGATTCGTAAACGGTTAGAAGCTCCCGCCCTTCTCTTGCAAGAGTCCTGAAGATCGATTTAACCTCGTCTTTTGCAGGATGAAACCCGGTCAGAATGTCCTCTGGCATCTCATAGAGGGACGCGATGTTCTTTGTGTACTGGTACATGTGGAGGTATGTGGTAACCGCACTTTCAGGTGTCTCAAAACTTGGAATACCCCCAGACTCCAGTATCTTTCGCCCCTTCTCAACCAGCGCCTCACCCATCCATGAGGCAAGCAGAGGTTTAAAGACATCGCCAGGTGAGATATCACGGTTTAAATCCACGATGTACCTCGCTGTAAGCTCTGAATCAGACATCGAGACAGGGGTCAGGAGCAGAAGAACGCCGTCTACATTTGGATCTCTGAGTGTGATCGACGTTGCATCACGGTACCGTTCTGGGGTTGCATCACCCAGGATATCAACAGGGTTTCCATGACTCCAGTATGGAGGAAGACAGGCATTTAAAGCCTCAATTGTCTTATTTGAAAGCTTTGCAAGCTCACCACCCTGTGAGAGTAACTCGTCTGCAGCCATAACTCCAGGGCCACCGGCGTTTGTCACGATGGCGAGGTGATTACCTGTGGGTCTGGTCTGGGAATCGAGAGCTTCGGCACAGTCAAAGAGTTCTTCGATCCTGGTAACACGAACGATACCCGCACGTTTGAATGCAGCATCATAGAGATCGTCGTCTCCTGCCATCGCCCCTGTATGTGATGTGGCAACCGCTGCAGAGCGCTCACACCTTCCTGATTTTACAACAATTATTGGCTTGGTCTTTGCAAAGTGTCTGGCAGCACTCATGAAACCCCGCACATTTTTCAGGGCTTCGATATAGAGTATGATGGCGCCTGTATCTGGATCCATACCAAAATAATCGATGAGATCTCCAAATGTGATGTCTGCCATCGAACCGACCGATACAAATGAGCTGAACCCGATCCCACGATGATGACACCAGTCGAGAACCGCGGCACATAATGCTCCACTCTGAGATATGAATGCAATTTTTCCATCATCCGGCATGAGCGGGGCGAAGCTCGCATTGAGATGAATCTTTGGTCGTATGATGCCGAGACAGTTTGGACCTATGAACCTGATGTCATAATCTCTGGCAATATCAAGGACTTCATCTTCGAGTTCTTTACCCTTTGCTCCGATCTCTTTAAAACCCGCAGAGATGATGATCGCCCCTCTAATACCTGATTCACCACACTCGCGCATAACCTCAGGGACGGTCTTTGCTGGAACGGCAATTAGTGCGAGATCGATCTTTCTTGGAATTTGATCAACACTCCTGTAGCTGTGGATACCCTGCACACTTGGAGCACTTTTGTTTACGGGATAGACAACCCCCTCATATCCTGCACCGATTAAGTTATTGAAGAGTGTGTACCCAACGGACTCCTTCTTATTGCTTGCACCGATCACGGCAATACTACCTGGATTAAAAATCTTATCGAGTTCTTTCAGCTGCAATGCGCTCATCTTATTTTCTCCTGAATTACTGCCGCATCACACTTTACCCCTTCTAATCGGGAACTCCTATCCTGAATGATATATCTTTAGGGCTTCTGCCACACTCGCGTCTTCCACCGTGATCGCATAGATGGCATTGCACATACGGACGGCATCTGAGAGTGACTTCTGATGGATGTTTCTACCCGTGGCATTTCCCCAGGCACCGCTTATATGAATCTGGTCATGAAGTCGCCTCAGAAACGCCTCAACATCATCACTGGCTCCACCTGCACAGACGACCTTTGTGCGACCTGCTGATAGGACAGCCTCTTTGAATATCTCGGGCGACTCATAGCCTTCTTTTCTGGGATAGTTCACCTTGACGAAATCGCTGCCAAGACATGCTGCAACACCGGTTGCACCTGCAATCAGATGGGGGTCTTTCTCATCTACCACCGCCTTACCACGCGGGTATATCCATAATACGGTTATCAAACCATGCTGGTGAGCCCTGTCGATGATCTGGGCTGCTTGATACAGCATCTCTGCCTCATATTCACTTCCCAGATAGATCGTATAACCCACTGCCAGTATCTCAAGCCCGCTGTTATCACGAAATTCCACCACCTGATCGACGTCATACCATGCCCGGCTCAGCGGATCTGCCTGAGCGGTCTTTACAAGGTTCGTTTTTGAGTTCAGTTTTACGAGATAGGGCACCTCAGGATAGTCCATGCCGTATCTCGCAATCAGTCCAAGCTGGGTGGCAAAAACACCTATTTTAGCCTTGCTTGCAATTCTGAAGAGATGCTCAGGGGAGCTATCGTCCATGTGGATACCTTCACCATAAAAATCATCGTTCATGTGCTCGACCTTTTGATCACCTGCAAAGAGCATCAATCGACCACTTTCTCTGGTGATCTTAAGGTAGTTTCCGATATATTCATCTCGTGCTGCCGCTGGGACATCCAGTGGCACAATTACATCATCTGCAGAGATCCCCATAGTTATCCTCCTATCATATCCAGTTTTATCGCTGGGACAAGCTTCAGAAAATCATCCCTCTTACACAGCGCGGTTCCGGGCATCAACGTTGTGGCTGTCCCGGCAGCAACCGCATAGACCAGAGCTTCTTTTAGATTCTTACCACGGGCCAATCCATAGACGAATCCAGCCACGGCAGAATCTCCAGCACCGATCGTATTTTCCACCTCCACCTCAGGCGGATAAGCCCAGTATTCCTCTTTTTCTCCGATGAGAATAATTCCTCTGGCTCCCATCGAAACAAGCACAATTTCTACGCCTTCTTCATGGATGCGCGATGCTGCCGTGACGATCTCATCTATCCCTTTCAATTCCCTATTCACCAATCGGCTCAATTCATAGACGTTAGGTTTAAAAACATCGGGGAAGCCTTGAATACCCACTTTCAGGGCATCTCCATCTGCATCCAGTATAACCCTGGCCCCTCTCTTCTTGAGTATTTCAATAATGTTTTGGTAGATTACGGGATGAACCCCTGGAGGGAGACTTCCACTTATAACCACCATCTCAGGCTTTTCAAGCTTTTCAATTTTGTGAATCATCTGCATAAGTTCATACGGTTTGATTTCCGGTCCCATGGCATTGAAGACGAGCTGGTTACCTGTGCTCATCTCATTGATGATGATGTTTGTGCGGGTCTCGCCTGAAATCCTGATAAAATCACACGCAACTCCGGCGTTGAGCAATCGTCCCTCCAGTTCTTCCCCTGCAAACCCACCAACAAATCCAAGTGCTTTATTGCTGATCCCCAGCGTTGTCAGAACCCTGGATACATCGATTCCTTTGCCGCCAGCGTACCTTTGCTCCCTTTCAATACGGTTAGAATCCTCTGACTGTGTTTTTTTAACCCACAGTGTTCTATCCAGCGCAGGATTGAGTGTTATTGTGTAGATCATTTTATCCCCTACAGATAGAGGTAATAATCGCCTCTAAAGACTATAAAACTTTGCGTATCCTTCGCTTCTTGAAGAAAATTTTTCTACAGATTTACACAAAATATTCAGACGATGGGTGGAGAAAGGCTTATCTGAGTGAACAACGTAAGTATCTGGGTATGGTTAATTATGTAAAGCAGCTGGTGCCGGCGGAGAATGGAGCACTCGCAAAGTTGATCATTCCCTTTTTAATCGCTCTTTCAGGCGTAATCCTATTTTGCACTCTTGCTGATCAGGCGACATGCACAAGGTATGCAACGGTACTTGGCATCTATTCGTTTATACCCGTAGGTGGTCCGATAGCTGCTGTTCAGGTGGGTTTAACGCTTGGCATATCCGCAGTTGATCTCATATTATTCATTGTTTTCACCGAAGCTATTCAGGCACTCTTTATCGTCTGGAATTTCGACTATACGAAAGAGGTACCTGGTATCGGGACGATGGTGAAGAAAACAGTGGAAAAGGGAGAAAAAATGATTGAAAGATATAAATGGGTGATGAAACTCGAATTTCTCGGGCTTATTCTCCTTGTAACAACCCCACTTCAGGGTACAGGAGCGGTGGCAGGCTCAGTGATAGGCAGGCTTATGGGAATGACGCCTCTGATGACATGGCTTGCAGTTACGCTCGGAATTTCTTTTAGAATGGCTCTCACCACGCTTATCGTACTTGGTATCATCTCGCTTCTGTGATCAAACCCCTGAAAAGTGCGATGGTCTTCATCTTATCAACCACTTCTATACGCCCAAATAAAATACCGGTTAAGAGAGGCTTTGCCTCCTCGCCGATCCTTAGTATCTCCTTCCCTTCATAAACCACGATAACCGTCTGATTTGCTTCTGCAAGATCTTTTGCAATACCTTTAAAGATCTTCAACCCATCTAAAAGCCCGATCTTTCTCGTTTCAATATCCGTCAGAGCAATCTCAGATTTAAGGAGATTTCCGATCTTCAAAAGAAGTTTCACAAAATCGAGATCCTCGATATGAATTTTTATTTTACCCCTCGCGAGTCCAACCCCAATTCTTCTCGATCCATCAATCTTCAGATCTGCCTTTATCGATCCGCTCTCGATCAAATTTAAAAAGTCAAAGGAGATGGGCAACCTATCTACTTCTCCTCTTCTTTAATTGGTGTAATATCAATCCTGATCGCACCATCAAGCGTCAGTTTGTCAAAACTCAGTTTAGCCTCGATGCGCTTTCCCTCAACCAGTCCGATCATATCTTTGATGCCTGGAATATCAAGCGCCTCCTTTGTCTCTTTTACAAGATCTATCGCCTCCTCAAACTTCTCTTTATCAAGTTTCGGAAGCTCAACCTTCTCTGCAATCCCCTTCAGAATATCAAGACTTTTCTCGATCTTCTCACCAAGTTCTTTCCCTATCTCAAGTTCGGTCACAATATACACCTCCTGCCCAACCGGGTATACTATCATATTCGCTCTCTATCATTATAAAGATTTGTAGACTATCTCCAAAGTTCAGCTAAAACGATCGTTAGCAAGACTTATATGCCAAACGCTCCAAAAAAAGATGCTGATAGTTGAGTTCGTGGAAGTTAGATCGCATCCGATGAATTTCGGTGATAGCAAATGATCACAGATAGCTTTACGCTGGCTTACAGGAATATAAGAGAGCGGAAGTTTCGTTCATTTTTAACATTGCTTGGTATCTCTGTCGGGATTGCAGCAATAATCGGGCTTATCGCGATTGGTAGTGGAATGGAGGGTGCGATAACAGGACAGCTCACAGAGATGTCTGATCTTATAGTTGTTATGCCTGGGGAGATGACCACAGGGATGTACATCGAGCATGGTAGCTTCACGCAGCAGGATCTGAGAGACGTTGGACGGATAAGCGGCGTGAAGGATACAACCGCCATAACATGGGATTCAGCAACGGTTGAGTTCAGAAGATCAAAACGAGTAATTCAGGTTATCGGCGCAGATCCAGAAGATTTCTGGGCGATGTATGAGGGTAACGTCGACTTTGATGAGGGTAGATGGCTCAGAAAGAACGATCATACAGGGTGTGTTGTGGGGCATAACGTTGCAAATGACTATTTTGATGAAACAGTCCATGCAGGGGATAGAATAGATATAAACGGGCATAAGTTCGTTGTGATCGGGGTCTTTGAGAAGGGGAATGCGCTCACATCGAATGACGTTGATAACTACATCTACATTACTGATCGGGCATCGAAGGGTGTGCTCGGGACAGACAAGATCTCATTCATCTATGTGACAGTTTATGATATTGATGATGCAGAGAAGATCGCTGATAAAATCGAGAAGGTCGTTGATAACAACCACAAGCTCGATGATTTCACGAACGCAATGACGATGGGAAGTTTCATTGATCAGATCGGTGGGATCTTCAAGGTTATACAGGTTGTTCTTGTCGGGATTGCCGCAATTTCGCTGATTGTTGCCTCGATCGGGATCATGAACACAATGATGATGGCGGTGATGGAACGCACACACGAGGTTGGGATCATGAAGGCGATCGGTGCACGAAACAGGGATATTCTTATGCTCTTTCTGATTGAAGCTGGGGTTGTGAGCCTCATCGGGGGGATTCTCGGATGCATACTTGGTGCAGCTATGGCAATCAGTGCAGGTCGCGTTGCAACAGACTATGCAGGGCTTGATGTGCCTGCTCCGATTACACCAGGACTTATCGCACTTGGTCTTGCAGTTGCATTGATTGTCGGGATTGGATCGGGGCTATACCCTGCGATGAAAGCTGCACGGATGAGTCCTGTTGAGGCTGTGAGGTATGAATGAAGCTGAAAAATGCTCCTTCTGCGAGTTGTCTCCTCTCATGCTTTAGCTTGATATTGAACTCAGCTTCTTCTTCCTGATGAGTCGTATCACACTTCATTCTCGATAATTTCAGCAGGCTTGCAGCGAGTTTATCATTTGCTGAGTCGTGGATAGAAAAGTTTATCCCATCCTGGATTTAGTTTTGCGGGAGGATAAAGTTCATTTTTCTGGACCATGCATATTTTTTCGTATCGTTAACTATAAATTACTAAAGCGATCGATCCAACTTATGAGTAAAATAGAAACACCTGTTGTGATATTGAATGTCAAAGCGTATCAGGAGTCGATGGGGAAAAATGGGCTTGCCCTGGCGAAGGCATGCGAAGAGGTGACTGAAGAGAGTGGTGTAAGCACAATCATCTGCCCTCAACAGTTTGATCTTGGATGGATCGCACGTCAGGTCAAGATCCCCTGTTTCGCCCAGCATCTCGATGCAAAGGATGTGGGGAGTGCAACAGGATGGGTGCTTCCAGAGACCGCAAAAGAGGCGGGAGCTCAGGGGACGCTCATAAACCACGCTGAACACCGCATAACGATCGCCGATATAGACGCTTTAATTACAAGATGTCAAACGCTCGGGCTTACAAACGTTGTCTGCACAAATAATATCCAGGTGAGCGCAGCAGTAGCATCTCTCAACCCGGATATGATCGCGATCGAGCCACCCGAGCTTATCGGAACTGGTGTCCCTGTATCGAAGGCAGATCCTGATATCGTAACAGGTAGCGTTACCCGGGTGAAAGAGATAAATAAGGACGTGGTCGTGCTCTGTGGCGCAGGGATCTCTACAGGTGAGGACGTTAAGGCAGCGATCGAACTTGGTACGGCGGGCGTGCTTCTCGCGTCAGGGGTTGTCAAGGCAGACGATCCAAAAACAGTACTACTTGACCTTGTATCAGGGATCTAAAGAAGGAATGGGGGAAGGGGAGGGAAAAGGGGGTAAACCTCCCCTTCTTATTTTAAGCGTGATCGAATTGGGCAGTTGGGTAGCTTAGAATGACCTCTATGAGTGGTTTTTTAAGTATAACCACGTCATGCTTGATCTCGAGTAGTTTCGCTTCCTCAAGTTTTTTGAAGCAGTCAGGACAGAAACTTACCTGCCCTCCACTATCTATCTCGACTACCCTGACGGGTTTGCCACAGAATAGACATCGCCCCTGATTGTCACTCATCCACTTTCACCGCAAGGGTACTGTGGAATGTGTAACTATCTATATGTAATCAACACGATGATTAGCGTATCATGGTGACATCGGGATAAAATATAACAATGTGATCACTCCTCTTCTCTGGGCGTCACATCCAGAAAGTAGATATCCCCGCGTTTTATACCCCTGATGATCTCAAGTCCCTGGGTTACCCTACCAACGAGGTTTGTGGATTCTGCAACTTCACCCGTCGGTCCAAATGTGGGATCCTCGATGAGTCTTATCCCAATCGCACCTTCATGGGGTCTTCGCATATTGGTTATACCTATTACCCCTTCTTCAAAGCCTGCACCCTTTGCTGGCGTATTTTCGGGCTTGACGATCGCCTTTTTTCCCTTGCCCTTGAAGAGTGTGAGCGAATCGATCGCTACATCGATTGATAGCTTTCCTATGAGATAATTTCGGTAGAGCCCTGCAACCTCTTTGAGATAGTGAACTGTCATGGGGGCGCTCTCTTCAAATAGCTCCACGCGCAGTATTCTATCAGGCGATATTGCCATCGTCTCGACCACACGTTTTTCAAATATCTCTATCGTTGTCTCTGGTTTCTGTGATACGATGATCGCATTATCACTCAGATCCCCCTGCTTTACCATTTTAATCCCGAGATCGTCGAGCAACCCCTCTGCCTCACGCTGTGTCATCCCAACTAAAAATACCTGCACAGGTTCGGTGTGAACTGCTATTCCATCTCCCTGCTTTGCAACATCGATCAGCTCAACACCGGAGCGGATCGTACCAACTGCGTTCATAGCGTGGTGGGGCATCCTGAGCTTTTTGTAGCAGTAGATCGAGTTCTTCCGTTCCCCTTCATTCCTGATAAACACCATCCCGCGGTCCCTGAAGGCTCGATTGTTCTCGATGCCGGGCTCGAATATCGGGGGGCTTATCGAGCGGATGTAACTCTGTGTGACTTCATCAACAGATATCAATCCGTTATTATTTCTTAAATACGATAAAAACGACTCCACTGAGTGTGATGATTTATCTGATAACTCAATATCCATCGAGGTGTAGATTTCCATCCCATCCTCGATTAAATCTGTAAAAGCAAGCCTATCAACAAGCGTCTCGATCACGTACTCAGGCACGATCTCCCGTATAAAGTCTTCTGCGGTGAGATTCTGAAGGATTCTACCGCCGCCGATCACACGCCCGATTATCGCATCGGCTGGATCAGGGGGGAGAAATAGTTGATCTTCATAGTCAGTGAGCGCGATCCCGAGGTAGCTCTCGGTCTCTCTTGATCCAATCTTAAAGAGAAAGATATCTCCACGCCTGAGTTTGATCGAGTTCGCGGTGTAGATCTCAGCATTGAGTTCAACGGCCTGGAAGATTACTGCATTCTTCCCTGTGATGTTAACCTCTTTTCCGATCCAGCTTTCATAGATCGGGTGCCACTGCTCCTTCATCGATGCCGTAAACTTACCCTTTGTTGTTGTAAATGTGTATTTATCTGTGCGAGCTTCCATCTCACCTTTACGCTCCACCACCAGCATTTTCCTGTTGAATATCGGCTCAAACTTCTCAAGGAGATTTTTGACGGTTAAAACTCCATCAAGTTCATCACCTGAGATTACATTACCATTGAGTTTTATACTACGCATCCTCTCTCACCTTGAATTCGACCTGTATTCCATCTATCAGCGTTTCGGGGTAATTTCCTGTATCATCTTTCTCACTCGATTTTACCATATCCCATATCGTAAGTAGCGCCACCGAGAGACCGTGAAGTGCCTCCATCTCAACGCCAGTTTTTCCAACCGACTTCACCGTTACATGAGCAGTCACCCGATCACGCCCGATCTCAAACTCGGTGTCAGCATCGGTTATCGGTACTGAATGGCACATCGGGATCACGTTGGGCGTATTCTTCACGGCAAGGGTCGCAGCGATACGTGCTGTTAGGAGCACATTTCCCTTCTCCACTGTTCCCTCTCGGATCTTATTGATCGTTGACCTTTTAAGTTTTATTGATCCTACTGCTCGGGCGGAACGCACAGATTCAACCTTGTGTGAGATATCAACCATCTTAGCCCGATCATCAACGATGTGTGAGAACTCAGGATTGGTCATTTATGCTTTCGACCTCCCTTCAACCTTGCAAACATCGAAGGAAGATGGATTACATAGCTGCCATCTCCCTTCAGGGCAAGTATGATCTCATCCCGTTCAAGGAGTGATTCGATATTGACCTCATAAGAACCTGGCTCAATAATTCTGACAGATTCGAGTCTCAGATCATCATCCATCTTCTCTTCAATTCGATCGATGATCTCATCGAGTTTCTCAGGTTCCTGCTCTTCTTTGACCAGATCAAGATCTGTCTCATCCTCAGGAAGCTTCTCAACCTCACGTATAAAGAGGAAACGATTCGATCCGCACGCTGGGCAGCCATCAAGGATCGCCTCATCGCTCTTCTCGAAGATCTTTCCACATCCGATGCATTTGTGCGGCATAAAAGCACACCTGTTTAGCCTATTTATCTTCCATGGATATTACAGCAGAGATAAAGTCCCGTTCTTTGGATACTGTCTTAAGCTCGTTTGCAGGACCTATTATCGTAAGACGTGGCTGATGAACAATCCCTTTTCCGAGAAGCTTTCCAAGCCAGCTCTTCCTGCCCTCTGATGGATAGCTCTCGATCTCAATTCCCGGGAAATCGTCCGCGATCTCGGTCATCGTATATTCTATCAGTGTTGCCTCCTCTTCAGGGGTCAGTCCACGCTCGAGGATCACGATCGATCCATCCTGCACCCGATCCAGGATCAGCCTGACCTTCTCCATCGAGGTCATCTCTGAGAGTCTATCATAAGAGATTAAATCAAGTTGAACATCCTTCTTCATCCAATCACCCAAATCTCTCTGCTATCGCCTCATACAGCTCGTCAAGGTTCTCTCCCTCGAGCGCCGATATCGCAACCATCGGGTGCTGTGGGAAGGCTGTTGCTATTCGTTGCGGTGCAGAACTTACGAGATCGGTCTTATTTGCAACAACGAGAAGCGGCAGGTTTCTCGCCTCCATATTCCCGATCACAACGACATTCACCTGCGTAAATGGATCTTCAGTCGAGTCCATCACGAGAAGAACCCCGTCAAGATCATCGAGCCACTTGATAGCCTCTATAACCCCTTCTGTAGCCTCTTTAGCACGCTGTTTAGCCTCTTCTTCCTTGAGTCCATGCTTCATGAAGTCGTGAAAGTCGATCTTCGTTGCAAGGCCCGGCGTATCGACGATATCAAGCTCAACCATTCCACCGTTTGAATTTATCACGACCCCATTCTTGCGCATTGCACGACGCGTCTCATGCGGGATGTGCGAGGTATCCCCAAAGGTCTCCTCCTCATCTGTCCAATCTCTCAGAATTCGGTTCGCAAGTGTGGTTTTACCTGCATTTGGAGGGCCATAGATCCCTATCCTTGTGGTACCCTTCCTAAAAATCTTCTTTATCAATGAAGATACGTTAAGCCTGAGTTTTTTGAATATACCCATCCTGTCCCCTTTTTATTCCCGTTTATATATGGTCTAATCTTTCCTGATCGTATATATTATTTTTGTCGAGCTATACGAAGATATTTTAATCAGCTCACTTCTTAATTAGCCCATGGACATCTATGACGAGGTCATGGAGCTTGCGAAAAGAAGAGGTTTTTTATGGCCCTCATTTGAGATCTACGGTGGAACTGCAGGATTTTATGACTATGGACCATTGGGCGCTCGTTTAAAGCGGAATATCGAGGATCTATGGCGAAAGTTCTACGTTGTAGGTGAAGGATTCTATGAGATCGAGACCCCTGTTATTGGACTTGAAGAGATATTCCGTGCATCGGGCCACCTCTCAAGCTTCACGGATCCGATCGTTGAATGCGAGTCATGCAAGGAGTTTTTCAGGGCAGATCATGTCGAAGATAGATGTCCTGTATGTGGTGGTGAATTTGGCGAGGTATCTGAGTTTCATCTGATGTTCAGGTGCTTCATAGGTCCAGGATCAAAGCGTGCAGGATATCTCAGACCTGAGACTGCGCAGGGGATGTTTATCGATTTCCCAAGACTTCTCAGGTTCTTCAGGGAAAAACTGCCATTCGGGGTTGTTCAGGTTGGAAAGGCATTCAGGAATGAGATTTCTCCAAGACAGGGCTTGATACGCCTTAGAGAATTTACACAGGCAGAGGCTGAGATTTTCATCGATCCTCACGATAAATCGCATCCACGTTTTGATGAGGTGAAGGACGAGGTTTTAATCCTTTTCCCGCAGGATGCAGATGAAGCGTCCAGATGGAAGCTTGCTGATGCCGTCGAGCAGGGTATAATCGCAAATGAGTTTCTTGCATACCATATCTACCTTACATATCGGTTCTTGATCGGGGTTGGAATATCAGAGGATCGTTTGAGGTTCAGACAGCATGAAGCAGATGAGATGGCGCATTATGCAGCAGACTGCTGGGATGCCGAGATCCTTCTCGATCGTTTGGGCTGGATTGAGATGGTTGGGATCGCAGATCGGACAGATTATGACCTTAAAGCTCACGAAGAAGTATCAAAGGCAGATCTTGGGGTATTTATGCCATACCGTGAGCCAAAAGTCATTGAACGAATGGCGATAAAACCGAATATGCAGCTTCTTGGCCCCCGATTCAAAGGATCAGCAAAAAGAATCGCGGATGCACTTTCTCAAATTGATGCTGGAAGTCTGGGGGATCAGGAGATCACAATCGAACTTGATGGTGAGGCGGTCACGCTAACCCGTGATATGTTTGAGATTACGCGCGTTAAAGAGGAGATTCGAGGTGAGAAGATAAATCTACACGTCATCGAGCCATCCTATGGGTTAGATCGGATCTTCTATGCGGTGATGGAGGGTGCATTCTTTGAGGAGGAGGTTGAGGGTGAGAGAAGGGTGGTTATGAGATTTTTGCCGAATTTAGCACCGATTCAGGTCTGTGTGCTCCCTCTTCTTGGTGCAAGGGATGAACTGCTCAAAATTTCACGAAAGATACACGACGATCTGCGAAAGAGGGGTTTGATCGCCGAACATGACGAATCAGGCACAATCGGGCGAAGATACAGACGACAGGATGAAATCGGAACGCCATTTTGCGTCACGGTCGATTACGAGACGCTCGAGGATAATACAGTGACTGTGAGGTTCAGGGATACGATGGAGCAACTTCGTGTAAGGATCGATGAGCTACATGCGTGGCTTATTTCTGAGCTTGGTATATGAGTGAGTTAATACTCGCAGGAACGCTTCTTTACGGGGAGGATCTTGAGGTTCTCAATGATTCATATATAGTGGTTGATGAGGGGAACATAAAAGAGGTGGGATCTGGTGCGATGGGTCTTGATGCAGCGCTCGAAGGGATCGTCATACCAGGGTTTGTCAACGCACATACGCACATCGGGGATTCATCTGCTAAAGATCTCGAATATCTACCGCTTGATGATATCGTAAAGCCACCTCATGGGATTAAGCATAGAATACTTGCTGAGCTTGACCTGGATGCGCTTGTTTCCTCGATGCGTGAGAGTATATCCCAGATGATCGGATGTGGAACGGTTCTTTTTTCTGACTTCAGGGAGGGCGGAATTTCTGGGGCAGAAGCACTGCGAGGGGCTTTGTATGGGCTCAATATCGGTTGCAAAGTATTTGGAAGGGATGAGGTTTCACCAGAGATTATGGATGGTATCGGGATAAGCGGTGCATCTGATATGGATTACAAAACGCTTTTAAATCTCAAAGCTAATGCTAAAAATTGTGATATGCCCTTAGCGATCCATGCGGGCGAGAAAGATGCATCTGATATCGATCTTGCACTTGAACTCTCACCTGATCTTCTGATACACATGGTCCATGCAAGGGATTCTGATATCAAGCGAATGGCGGTGTGTGAAATACCACTTGTTATATGTATAAGATCGAATCTTGTAACAGGGGTTGGATTGCCGCCATTATCCGATATGCTCGATGCAGGCATTGTCATCGGGATCGGGACAGACAATGTAATGCTGAATTCCCCTGATATTCTCACAGAGATCGAGTTTGTCTCAAAACTGTACAGGCTTGATGACGGGGTGGTTCTCAAGATGGCAACGATAAATGGGCGAAGGATACTCGATGACGCCACCTATTCTGGGATTGTAGAAGGGAGTGTTGCAGACATTTGTGTGGTGTCTCACAAAAGCTCAAATATGCGTGGTTTTAAAGATCCAATTAGAAGTATTGTTAGAAGAGCCACAAGCGCTGATATTATCGCCTATATTAGAAGAGGGGAGGTGGAAATTTTTAAATGACGCAGGAGACGCTTATACTTAGCTACCACGATCTTGAAGATTTGATCGAGATCTCGATGGTGATCGAGGCTGTTGAACGTGCTTTCAGGGCATATGAAGATAAAACCGCGAAGATGCCCCCAAAGGTCTATCTCGATCTTCCTGAGTTTTCTGGAGACTTCCGCGCGATGCCAGCCCAGATCGGCGAGCATGCAACGATCAAGTGGGTAAACTCACACCCCAAAAATCTTAATCTCCCGACCGTGATGGCGGTTGTAATCTACAGCGATTGCAGGACAGGCTTTCCGCTTGCGATCATGGACGGAACGCTTCTCACGATGTACAGGACTGGGGCTGCCTCGGCCGTTGCATCAAAGTACATGGCGCGAAAGGACTCGAAGACGCTCGGTCTTGCAGGGTGCGGGGCTCAGGCAAGGACACAGCTTCTTGCGATATCTCACGTCTTTGATCTTGATGCGGTGAACGTCTTCGACCTATCCGAGGATGAGGTCAGAAAGATCATGGAAGCACACCCAGAGGTCAATGTCATACCTGCCCCGCTTGAGAAGGTCTCGGCATGTGATATCATCGCAACGACAACCCCGGTGCGAAGCCCTATCATAAAGCGTGAGTGGATAAGAGAAGGCACGCACATAAATGCGGTTGGTGCTGACGCTCCCGGAAAAGAGGAACTCGATCCAGCGATAATTCAGGATGCAAGGGTTGTTGTCGATGAGATCGAGCAGGCATCAAACGGTGGCGAGATCAACGTACCCCTGAAGAAGGGTTTTATAACCCGTGATCATATCTGGGCAACACTCGGTGAGGTTGTGGCAGGCAAGAAATCAGGGCGGGAGAATGAGCGTGAAATCACGGTCTTTGACTCAACAGGTCTTGCAATACAGGATGCTGCGACCGCAGAACTTATTTATAATCTCGCAACGAAGGAAGGACGGGGTACCTGGATGGAACTTGTTCATCCTGCCGCTGTGGCTTAGTGGGAGAGCGGCTGACTCGTAATCAGCAGGTCGTGGGTTCGAATCCCACCAGCGGCTTAGATCATCGGGTTTAAATTCCTCTTCTTTTTATTCATGCATGTTCACGACTTCAAGCGTGGGGTGGAAAACGCAGGGAAGTTACCTGATCAATCCCCCATCTCAGATAAAGCAAAGCCGCGATACGCTATTTCATCACCAGATGCTATGCCGAGGGTCTTTCTTCACACAGGGTTGAGAAATACATGGATTAAGTACTATGAAGAGATCATCGAGCTTGTGAGCAAGATGGGGATGGATGATGGGATTGGCGTATCTGCAGAGGTTGTTTGAGGGGGTTGCCTGGATTGATCTTCCGTGATGGAAGAAGGGTTTTAGCCCTGGTATTTCTCCATCCCACCGCTGGAATGAACCTGTTCTAAAACCTCATTTAACTCCCTGGCAAGCTTCTGAGCCGCCGCATGGGACATATAAATCCGTGTTCCATTGATGCGAGTTTTACCGTCTTTTTTGATGCCTGGCATCTCCAGAAAATCGATATGAACATCTCGATGTGAAACCTGGATATATGCGAGGTTAGAGTAACGTACAACAGAAATATCTACTGACACATCCTCTGGATCGAATTCATACAAACTCCTGAGATCAATTGCGACCTGTATGTGCCCTTTCTCAGGAGTACGTTCCTCACCTTCCTCATGTTCCATCAGCTCAGGCCTCCGCTACTGCAAGGATACAGCTTTCTTCGGTGATACTCTTAATATCACTAAAACCTCTCCAGGTTCTGCCTGTATTTTCGTAACTCAGGGTAGTGGCAATTGCAAGAGGTTCAAACTCCTCTTTCAGTACTTTAGAGTAGTAATCCCAGATAGCTTCATCCATGAGTTTCGTCTGGTCTCTATCATCTACTACTGCATAAGCCAGAAACGTCAGTGCAATAATCTTCTTTGATCGCAGGTTCGGGCGATAAACCGGGTGCTGTACATCGCGTGAATCCTTTATAAGTAAGCCAAGTGCCGTAAGGTCATTGAGAACTCTCCTGATGGTAGGTGGTGAAGCCCCAAACATTTTTTCAAAGTCTTTCGGGCGGTAGTCGCGGTAAGGATCTGCTACAATCTCCTCGATGATTCTTATCCTTACAGAGTCCCCCAAGATGCCGCCGTATGGCTTATCCACATACCTTTCCAGTTCCTCCGGGACGCGGGGAGTCTCTTCACCCATCATAATCACCATATAAGATATGTTTCATAACTGTATTAAATCTTTTCGGTAACTGAAAAATTATATTCTTTTCCAGTGTCTGTGGTGGGGAATAAAAGTGTCATAATATCTTGTCCACTGACCTGCCCATACCTTATCTACTAAAACAACCACTTTTTCTCCCCTGCTTAAATTGATCCTTATACGCTCTGTGCCCCATTCTCTGAGGATTGTGTCAATATTTAACCCGAGCTGTTCACATTTGCTTTTACAGCTTTTTAAATTCTGAATGCCTCCATGCTTTGATAGCCATGCAAGAAACCTTGAACCTTCGTATCCAGGATCTGGGGATGAGATTTGATCTGGCATACATCTTTATTATATTCAGAGGTTGATAAAAGTTACCTGAACACAAACGAATGCTCTTTCCTCCCCACCGAAGCATCTGGCATCTTTGCATTTATCTTCTTCTCAATCTCCTCCTGCTTCAATCTGAAAGACTCAGCATAACCAAGGATCTTCTTAAGGGGCCATTTTCTGATGATATCTATGTGGAGGGTCTCAGATGAGAAATAGAAGAAGTACTCCTCCCTTACATCTCTACGGTTTTTATTTCCTCCTCTGAGAGCGCACAGATCTCCTCAATCTTCTGTACAAGTAGGGCTTTAATACCCTTGCAGTTATGGTTGATGAGTTTTAGCTGAAAACAAAAATCATTGGAGAATTAATGATCACCTTCTCCGGAGTCTGATGAATCCTGCCATGAAAAGCCCAACCAGGATCGATAGAAGAGAAAATGCAGGTGTATCTTTTTCATCCTCCTCGATTCTTATTGTGACAGTAACCGGATCGGTCTCATATAGCTTATCATTCCCTAAATCTCTGAATACGGCATTGAAAGTAATTTTCTCAAACTCAGAGGTGGCTGAAGTAGCTCTGATATCAAACTCCGCTGAAAATATATCATCCTGCTCCATATCTCCGATAAAGACCTCGCTTGGGGATATTGTAAGTGCTTCTGCAATCGGGATCACGCGTACACTTGATATGTCGCTCGATCTCCCATTTGCGATATCAAGTTCAATTGTCCCGCTACCACCACGGGGTATCGATTCAGGATATGAGGCGACGATAACTCTCAGATCATCACGCTCAACGACCTCAACGATCTTATCAAGCGTGGATGTGTGGATGTTATCTCCATTCCTGTACTCAAGCTGAAAGGTAATTTCACCCACTCCCACACCAAGCGGCGTGACTGTGAAGTTTGCGGTAACCTCTTCGTTTGAGTTCATTTCACCGATGAAGATGGAATCGGGCGTAAACTCAAAGTTCTCAGCGCGAGGCGTGACCCTGACACCGTTGACCGGGTTTGGTCTCGTGTTTGCGACCCCAAGCTGGATTAAATGCGAGCTCTTGCGTGAAAAATCCTCTGGGATATCTATACAGTTGAGTTCAACAGTCGAACTATCGACCGTGATAGGGACAGGGTATCGAACATTTACACCATCCTCAACCGTGACTCTAATCTCGGGAAAGTACTTACCATCTGGAACATCTGCCTCTATCGGGAAGGTCAGTGTGATGCTCTCGCCTGGGGAGAGTGCGCCAGGGTCATCGTAGATTATCCGTTTCTGTCTTTCCGCTCCAACTGACTTGATGCTTGTACTGTAGATGCGCACGTCCTCGATCTTGGTCTTGAGTTCAAGCGTGGATGTCGTTGAGGTACTGCCTGAAACTCCGGTTGTTGTCGTGGTAGTAGTCTCGGATGAGGTCCCTATATTCGTGATTGTTACCGTTAAAGTCCCCTTATCACCAGGGCTAAAGATAGCTGGATCAATTGAGTAGTTTGTGACAGCGACAGTGGGACTTGTCTCTGTTGTGGCAGCGCCTGTTCCCGTGATATTAGATAATGCAAGCGTAAGACAGAGCAATAAGATAATACACCTCAATGATTTCATCCATCTAAACCTTCACATTGATTCTATTAAAGTTTACCCACAATTCTTCGCTCACAACCCACCATCTGAGATATGGCGCATGAGATGCGGAAGTTCAGGCAGGATTATCTTCTCAATCGTTAGATCACCTGAGGTAAGTCTGTGCCGCCGTTCGTTTTGATCGCATCGGTATCAGAGATTAAAGGTGGAGAAACTCACGCCGAATCATATCTTTTCTATCAGACAGGATAATCGTCGATGAGATCTTATGCCCTGCCTTTTCAAGCATGTCTTTCGTGAATTCGCCAGAAAGATCGTGTCTTGTCCGATTAAAATACCTGGACGTTGATAGCATAGCAAGTGATAAATCAAAATGTTTCCCGCCCTTCCGATTCGTGCCAGTATAGGCGTCCTATCGTGGAAACTCTCATCGTAGAGCCATGGGTTTGGCTTGAGCCGCCAGATTCCCTGGAGCCTAGGCCACCTAAATTTTGTGATCGCTTCGATACTTGTTGGCCCTATGCCCCCGCGATCTATGCATATCTTCTTTGATCTCCACCACTCCCCACGCTTTAACTCTGATACAAAAGTGTTGAGATCAAAACCACCAGCTGAAATGATTGATCAGGTTAAAATGGGCATTTAAAGTGTGTCATCGGTGTATTGACCAGCTTTAAGAGATCTATTCACCGAATCAAACCGTGCATCCTCATAATCACGGATGAAACCATAGGCGTGGCAACTTTCAACCTGCATACCGTGTGCATTCCCTACAGCAAGTCAGACGAGTGGGACTCAAAGTTTTTTTTACGTTTACGTCCACATTCTGCATAATAAAAGAATACGTATATATACCATGTGCACGATTGAGTGATATATCTTGAACCGCCCAGAGGGCACGCAAAGATAGAAAGTGTTATATGTCCTTTGGCGGCAAACACTAAAAATTAAGGAGGCATCTAATTGGCAGATGATCTGAAGCAAGAATTGATCGATTACGGGCTTTCGATAGGGTTGGATGGGATTGGCATAGCAGGCGTTGATGCTGTGACAAATCCACCTCAACAGAAAGATTTCGATCCATCAGACCTAGTCAGTGATGTAAAAGCGGTTATAGCACTGATGAAGGCATTTCCAGAGGGTGTACTTGAGCTCGATGAAGAAGACACATATACATTCCTGACGGGTTTTGGACCAGCGTATCTCACACTTGAACGAGAGTTGAACTATATAGGGAATAAGATCGTACAGTTACTTATCAGTAAGGGATACGATGCAAAACTGATCGAGGTGAACCATCCGTTCAACCGTAAGGAGCAGGTCGGTGGCGCTCAGTTGCACCAGCCATACCATAAGGCAGTAGCAACGCAAGCTGGACTTGGAGAGGAGGGCATAGAGAATCTCTTCCTCACACCTGAGTTCGGCCCGCGGGTTCTTCTGGCAAGTATCGCCACAAACGCCCCGCTGGAAGTTGATGGTCCGAAACTTGTCAACAAGGTTGCTATAGAAGGTGATAGAGCAGGTCTTGAGGCATGTCCAACGAGTGCAATCTCTGAGGATAACTACCCACCGTACAACTTCAACAGAAACAGGTGTCTGTGGGGTATAATGGGTGGTGTGAAGTCAGCAGGCGTCGATGAACCACCGTATGACTGGACAAACGCAGAAGATGCGATGGACAAGATCGATGAGTACAGGAGCAAGTATGTCAAGTTCGATGAGTTACTTGAGTGGGATAAGGCTATCGGATGGTTCCCCAAGTGCGTGGCATGCAGCAACATGTGTACTGTCGGTAAAGAGGAAGAATAGGTGATCGTTATGACAAAATACTATTGCAATGCGTGTGACTGGACGGGTGAGGAGTCTGAGCTTAAGATTGTCCCGCTCTGCCCTGTCTGCAGGACCGGACACCGGATAAGGCTTATGCCAAAGGGAAACAACGTCTATGAGTGCCCCAACTGCTCGATGGTCTTCCAGGAGGGTGAGTGGATACCTGACCCTGAGTGCCCTGTCTGTGCAAACCAGTATCTTAAGGTAGTGGAGGAGTAATCCATACCTTTATATTTTTGCGGGTAATTGTAATCATTAACAAGGTAGAAGGGTGATAAGATGGGAAGAGATAAGGAACTGGCTGACAAGTACATGAAGCTCATCATAGAGGGTAAGTACGATGATGAGACGTTCATGCGAGAACTTGCGGAGCGTTTTCCGAAGAAGCTTGCAAAGTTCGGCTCACCGCTCTCAGAAGGACAGCAGATCGATGATGAACCAGCAAGGTCAAACAAGATTGACATGATGGCAGAGACCGCCTCAGGCTGGGTCAACAACCAGAAGGCTGATCTGAAGCAGGAGTACCTCAGGATGCATGCGCGAAAGTACCGTATCCAGTCTGCCGAGTTTGTATGGCTCGATGGGAAGGCATTCTTCCCTGCGATACGAGGCCAGGATCGCGTCAAGGCGTACCCGTGCTACAACTGGAATGACCGTATGGAGGTTGAGTCGTGGTCAAGGGGTCAGTTCGATGACCTTGAGCTTATCAACAACCACGTCTACAACTTCTGGACATGGGGTGATATATTCTTCTGGATCGCAGGTCACACACTCTGGACCCATAAGATCCGTCTGAGAGGTTACCACCAGGTATCAGGCTGTGTCTCGATCGATCGGTGTCTCCACAACCCACCACCATGCCATGATGAACAGATCTTTCTGCTCTGGTCAAAGATCCAGCAGGCAAAGGCTGACATCAAGAAGATCAAGGCAGATCAATGGAGGTACAGGCGGCTATTTGATATTCGCTGGCCCAAGGAGATCTATCCCGAGATCTGGCTCAAGAAGCAGGAGATAAAGCAGATGAAAGCCGAGCGCAAGGCTCGCATCGCAAAGGTCAAGGAAGAGCTGAAGAAATGGAAAGAGAACTTTCTTGTGCAACGAGATAGGGAAATTGAGGAATATAACTCCCCTGAGCAGCGTGAATGGCGTAAGGTGCTCAAAGCAAGGCGCAAGACACTTCTTGAAGAGGAACGGAAGAAGGTCGGTGCACAGGATCTTTCAGATATCATTGCAGGAAAGGATCCAACAGTTACATCACGGGCGTTTGCAACGATCGAGGATGATGATACCCGGTATGACCTCTATCCAGATACACTGATCCGCAAACAGCGACATGTCAGGGATGCAAGGCTCTATGGAAACCGACCTGGTGATGGGCTTGGAAGACTCGTTGATCCATATCTACTATCCGAGATCCTGTACAAGGAATGCAGGGGTGAAAGCTACAGGTTGTTAAATATCCTCTTCAGGTTCTCTAACATCAATCGTGGGAGGGGACCCTGGAAGGAGGTTAAAAGGCTTGAACGTGCCGCGATAAAGCGCCCGATCATCGTGAGGCCCGTCAGGGATGAGTTTGATAACATCATCGAGGGCAGGGAAGAATATCGGGAGATCGATCCAACCGACTGGATCTGGGAGCCGATTGGTGGATCATGGTGGAATCGATGCCTGCCGCTTGTGCTTGAGCCGATTAACCACCTGCTTGCGAGGGTTCCAGGCTACAAGCACAGGTGGAGGAAGCCGTTGATCTTTTTGCATCACAACATGAACCCACTCGATAGGTTCATCGACTGGATGGAGCGGCGTGTGCTTTAGGGGTTTTTAATCCCCTTCTTCTTTTTTATCTTTGATTTTAGCCTGAGTGTAGGCGTTCTAAGATCCCACAAGGATTCCATGATATCGCCCCTTATGAACGCAAGAAGAAGCAGTGGCCTTATGATTTTGCAAAGAGTGATACCTGGGCTGCGAGAAACACGAGCGATGCGATGAGTAGTCTCAGGTGAGACGATCGACTGGAGTATTGATGCGAGATTACAAATACAAGCTGTTTTTATCGCCTCGATTACGCCCATTATAACGATGATCACGATCGGAACGATGACACATAAGGTGTGGTCGATTCCTGATGAATGATAATACAATGAGATCGATCGTGGCAGGGCCTGTGAACTATTCATGTTATGGTTGAGAAAGGAAGGTGCGGCTGGAGTTTGATTGTGCAGGGGGTCTACTCTTTACTGATAATCTTTATATATTATAAGACACACAATATTGTCAGACATATTGTCAGACACTCGGCATACTATGTCAGTTCATAGATGACAACTGACTGCAAAAGTCAGATGATCATCAATTATGAGGGGATCTCTATGGAAAGGATAACAGTGAGGCTTCCTGAACAGCAGATTATAGCGCTCAATGCACTGGTTGAGCGCGGGGAGTACGCATCTACCAGTGAGGTGGTCAGGCATGCCATAAGAGATTTTCTCAAACAACACGGTTTTGGGGTTAATCTCGCTAACCTGATGGTTGAGAGAACAAAACAGCTATCTGAGATATCTGAAAACCTGAACAAGATAGTCGAAGCCGAGGTGAATACAAACTATATAAGTGGGGTGGATGGATGTCGTTTGACTCGTTAGTTGAGAGTGCATCGAAGTATGATGCAAAAAAAGTGAATACAATAAGTGACAAGGAACTTGAGATGTTTGGAACGCCGAGGATCATGGTAATTGGTTGCGGTGGCGCAGGTAATAATACGATAAACCGCCTTTATGATATCGGAATCCAGGGAGCAGAGTCTATCGCTATAAATACCGATAAGCAGCACCTTGATATGATACGTGCCGACAAAAAGGTCCTTATTGGAAAGACGTTGACGAGAGGTCTCGGTGCAGGGGGGTTCCCTGATGTTGGGAGAAAAGCTGCCGAGATCGCAAGAGGTACACTCGAAGACCTGCTCTCAGATGTTGATATGATCTTTGTCACCGCTGGTATGGGCGGAGGGACAGGGACAGGTGTTGCGCCGATCGTGGCAGATATTGCCAAGGAGATGGGTGCGATCGTGATAGGTATGGTCTCAACACCCTTTAACGCAGAGCGTGCAAGGAGGGTGAAGGCTGAGGAAGGACTTGAAGAGCTTAGAAGATCTGCAGATACCGTGATCGTCCTTGATAACAACCGTTTACTCCAGTACGTCCCGAATCTTCCGGTAGGAAAAGCGTTCTCTGTCATGGATCAGTTGATTTCAGAGACCGTGAAAGGGATCACCGAGACGATTACCCAGCCATCGATGATAAACCTTGACTTTGCAGATATCAAGGCTGTGATGAACTATGGTGGTGTTGCATCGATGCTCGTTGGTGAGGCGAAGCAGACGCAGGACAGGGTGGATACCGTGGTGCGCCATGCCCTGACACATCCGTTGCTCGATGTGGACTATCATGGCGCAACAGGATCGCTTGTTCACATAACAGGAGGGCCCGATCTCACGCTCACAGAGGCTACCGCGATCGTCGAGGCGCTGACTTATGAGCTTGACCCAAAAGCAAACGTCATCTGGGGAGCGAGGATAAATCCTGAGTTTGAGGGCATGGTCAAAGTCATGGCGGTCATGACAGGGGTTGAGAGTTCACAGATACTCGGGTCAAATACCAGTTCTATGGAGAGGGCATTCGTTCCAAGAACCAGCGGCCAGATCGAGATCGGTATACCAAGGGTGTGTTGATCATACTTACCCCCCCTTACTTTTTTAATGAATGAGGAAGAAAGCGAGCTTGTTATTGATAAAATCCTTGAGAGAACAAGGTATCGGGTTGAGAGGTTAAAAGAGCACAAAAATATATTCAATCAGATAAAAAAAGCGAAAGCTGAAGGAAGAGTCCCAGTAATATCCGAAATAAAACCTGCAAGCCCGCTAAAAGATCTTAGATCAATAAGAAACCCTGTAGAAGTTGCAGAAGCAATGGAGCGGGGGGGAGCATCTGGTATATCCATTCTGACAGAACCGTACTTCTTCAAGGGATCGCTTAGCACCCTGAAATCCGTAGCAGCCCAATCAAAACTCCCAATCCTCAGAAAAGACTTTATAATCGATCCGCTGCAGATTATGGAGTCTGCGGTATCTGGTGCCGATATGGTACTTTTAATCGTGGGGATTCTCAGCGAAGATAAGTTGAGGGCGCTTTACGGACTTGCCGTGGAACTTGGTCTAACTCCGATCGTTGAGGTACAGTCAAGAGAGGAGATTGAGCTTGCAGACTTCTGTGAGATCATCATGATAAACAACAGAAACTTATGGGATTTAACGGTTGATATTTCCAGAACAGAGAATTTAATTGGTTATATCGGCAAAAAAACTATTATAAGTGCGAGTGGGATAAAAACACGATCTGACGCAGTTCGCATGATCGATTGTGGTGCAGATGCGGTGCTTGTTGGATCATCGATCATGGAGAGCAGGGATGTAGAATTAAAAATACGGGAACTTGTGTGGGGTGATTGAATAAATTCTATAGCACGTTTCAATGAGATAATAACAGCATCACTTGGGGAGATAGAGGTTGATACCCTATTTGTAAATGGCAAAGTCGTTGACGTATTTGCAGGAACGATCACGAAGCGGGATGTTGCCGTTCACAACGGACTCATCGTCGGGTTTGGGGATTATGATGCGGTCGATATCATCGATCTCAAGGGTAACCTTCTTGCACCTGGTTTTATCGATGGTCATCTGCATATCGAGTCATCGATGGTGACCCCTCATGAGTATGCAAGGGCAGTTCTTCCGCTCGGGACGACAACGATCATCGCTGACCCGCATGAGATTGCAAATGTGATGGGAAAGGATGGAATCCGTTATATCCTCAATTCAAGCAAAAATATTCCTTTGAATGTCTTTGTGATGCTGCCATCATGCGTTCCAGCGACCCCCATGGAGACATCAGGTGCAGTTCTCAGAGCCTCGGATCTTCTCGAATTTAAGGATGAAGAACGGGTGCTCGGGCTTGCAGAACTCATGAATTTCCCTGGGCTTATCTCCAGAGATGCGGAAGTTCTTGAGAAAGTATCGAGCTTTTCTGACATGATAATCGACGGTCATGCACCGCTTCTATCTGGAAAGGAGCTTTCAGCATACTCGATCTTTGCTCACTCAGATCATGAGTGTACAGCTTTAGATGAGGCAAAGGAGAAGCTCTCCAAGGGTATGCGCATCATGATTCGGGAAGGAACTGGGGCTAAGAACCTTGATACGCTGATCAAGATCGTGACACTCAAAAACTCAAGAAGATTCTTCTTTGTATCAGACGATCGAAATCCGCTCGATCTACTTGGTGAGGGGCACATAAACCAGATGGTCAAGCGTGCTATAAACGCCGGGATCGATCCTGTTGTTGCAGTCCAGATGGCAACGCTGAACACAGCAGAATACTTCAATCTAAATGATATTGGAGCGATAGCACCTGGCTTCAGGGCAGATATGGTTGTACTTGACGTTCTTGATGATTGCGGCATCTCAATGACGATAAAAGACGGTCTTGTGGTTGCAAAGAATGGAGAGGTCATTGTGGATATTCCGATCTTTGAGAGTGATTCGTACGAGAGGGGCACAGTTAATTTAAAAAGTGAAGAACTCTTCGAAAAGCTTACACTTGGCGGATCCGGTTTTGCAAGGATAATAAAAGTTGTAGAGGATCAGATCGTAACAGAAGAAGTTATAGAGGAGGTTGATCTTGGATCAGGGCTTCCAGTTGAGCGTGACATTGTAAAGATTGCGGTTTGCGAGCGGCATACAGGATCTGGCGGCGTTGGATTGGGGCTTGTCAAGGGATTTGGGATAAAGACCGGTGCTATCGCATCGTCGGTCTCTCACGACTCGCATAACATCGTTGTTGTTGGTACAAATGATTCTGATATGCTCGATGCAATTAAGGGGATTGAGAAGATGGAAGGGGGTCAGATCGTTGTTAGAGATGGCGAGGTCTTAGCAAAACTTGAACTTCCAATAGCAGGGCTTATCTCAGATCGTCCGCTCAAGGAAGTTAGTAGGAAGCTTACAGAGCTTAAGAGAGCCTGTAAAAAGCTTGGATGTAAGCTCAAAGACCCATTCATGACACTATCGTTCATGGCACTGCCTGTGATCCCTTCGTTGAAGTTGACAGATAGGGGGCTCTTTGATGTTGAGCGTTTTGAGTTTGTTGAGCTGTTTGATCGTGAGCGTCAGACCTGATACAATCATCTGTATCGACCCCTGACAGTATCAGTATCTTCGGGTGTTCTTCGCAGAATAGCTCCTCAAACCGCCCCCTCCCGCTCTCCCAGGGTGAAAGGAGCCTCTTTCAGCTTGGAAGAGACCCAATTCAAGATTATCTTTATCCGCACCTTCCTTTCTCAACCATAACCTGAAAGTTCACAGGTCCTGCCACGATCGATCTCATTGTATCATATCGTCTTCCTGTGTATCTTCTTTTAGAGCGAGGGGGTGCATTTCCTGACTATAGGCTCAAGAATCCCTGTTTCAGAAATAGTCTGGGAATTCCATATCTGTTCATACCAGTTTCAGGCGGAGGAGATGTGGTGGCAGTGCTCCTG
>JAOQII010000039.1 GCA_026134025.1 Candidatus Syntropharchaeum sp. | reverse complement strand
TTGGTCAAGAAGATTTTTGATTTGCTTGTTAATTTGGTGAGGTTTGAGGGGTGGGTGGGTTTTTCAAAGTTCTCTTTTGAAAATTGATGAGAAGATCATGCAACCTGCGGATGTTTACCGAAAGGTCGGTGCGATAACCTCATGTGATGTTATTGTATGTGAGTTCTCTGAGGATTGAGCATGCGGGAAAAGGCAATACTTAAATACAAACGTCTTTGTTGTAACTCCAGATAGCTGTATCTGGAGATAACAGGACGATGCGTAAACAGAAGTATAAGGTATGGTCTGAGAAGGTAGCTAAATGGTATTTGACCCTGCTTCTACTCTTTATTGTTCTTCTTGTTAGCATCGTGATCACGGTTGGGATGGGAGCAGTCGCAATCCCCTATGATCGCATCCTCTCGATGATCATTGATAAGGTTGGTGAAGCGATCAGATCAGGTTCAATAGAGCCGTTTTCTGCACAGTCGCTAAGTTCAGAAGAGAATATCTTCTTCAATATCCGCCTTCCGAGGGTCATATTTGGAGTTCTGGTTGGGATCGCACTTGCTGTTGCAGGTGGCGTGATGCAGGGCGTCTTCAAGAACCCGATGGCAGACCCATTCATACTCGGAATCTCGACAGGATCTGCAGTGGGTGCAATTATTGGTATGACACTCTTTGCATCGCTCGGTCCTGGTATGCGACCTTTATTGGCTTTCTTAGGAGGGGTCTTAACGATATTCATCGTGTTCAACATTGCAAGGGTTGGTGGTAAGATAGCGATCGATACACTCCTTCTTGCAGGAATTGCATTTGGATACTTTCTCTACTCGCTCGAGTGGTTACTTCTTATCGTGGTCACAGATTCGCCGCACGAGATTCTCTCATGGTTGATAGGATACCTCGGGAACGCACAATGGGAAGATGTCCGGTATGCAGTAGCCCCGGTGCTTCTTGGAACGTTTTTAACCTTTATGTTTGCAAGAGACCTCAATGCAATGCTTCTTGGAGATGAAACAGCACACTACCTTGGTATCGGCGTTGAACGTGTGAAGAAGATCCTCCTCATTCTTGCATCACTAATAACGGCGATAACGGTTGCATTCTGTGGCATCATCGGCTTTGTTGGACTTATCATTCCTCACATAACAAGGCTCATCGTTGGACCGGATCACAGGATACTTCTCCCTTCATCTGCTCTGTTTGGCGCGATATTTGTGATCTGGACCGATACACTCGCACGGACGTTGCTTGCACCATCAGAAATACCAGTGGGTGTGATAACACCGTTATTTGGAGCGCCGCTCTTTATCTATCTGCTTGTGACAAGGAGGAAAACGTAAGATGACAGAACTTGAGGTGAGGGGCGTTGACGTATACTACGGTGATCTTCGGATAATAAAAGATTTTACCTTTAAGTCAGATAAAGGCGAGTTTATAGCGATCATCGGTCCAAACGGGTCAGGAAAGACGACACTCATAAAGGCGATGGGTAGACTTCTGAAACCAAAGGTTGGTGTGGTTCTGATCGACCAGACCGAGATATTTTCGCTGCATCAGAAAGAGTTTGCAAAGAGCGTTGCTGCAGTACCCCAGGATACACAGATCGACTTTGAGTTTAAGGCGATCGATATCGTGATTATGGGCAGAAACCCGCATCTTGGAAGGTTACAGATGGAGACAGTCGAGGATGAAAAAATCGCAAGGGATGCAATGGAGATGACAGGATCGCTCGACCTCATGAATCGTCCAATAGGGGAATTGAGTGGGGGGGAGCGCCAACGGGTTATAATAGCCCGTGCCCTGGCACAACAACCGCGTATCCTCCTTCTCGATGAGCCAACATCCCATCTTGACATAAATTACCAGATTGAGACGATGGAGCTTCTAAAGAGTCTTTCAGAAGAGGGTTTAATCGTAATCGCAGCGATTCATGATTTGAACCTTGCTGCACAGTACTGTGATAGGCTCATCATGTTGCGAAGCGGGGAGGCTGTTGCGATCGGAAAACCCGATGCGGTCCTGACAGCAGATAGGATCAGGGAGACTTTCCGATGTGATGTGATCGTCAAGCGACATCCGCTAACAAACGCGTACTACGTCGCACCCCTTCCGAAGAAGCGAAACTCTATTCAGAAGAGTATGATCAGGGTTCATCTGGTATGTGGGGGTGGAAGTGGTGCATCGATGATGCATGAGCTACAGAATAAGGGTTTCCAGGTGAGTGTGGGGGTTCTCAATATCCTCGATACAGATTATGAGGTTGCAGAGGGGCTTGGAATCGAGGTGATTGCAGATGCACCGTTCTCTCCAATAAGTGAGGAATCTCATCAGGCAAATCTAAGGATGATAGAGCGAGCAAATGCGGTAATAGTCGCTCCTGTTGCGTTTGGGTTTGGGAACGTCAAGAATCTTGATGCATGTAGCTTTGCACTCACGCTTGGGAAGCGAGTTTTTCTAATGAATGAGGCGCTAAATCGGGATAATGACTTCACCAATGGTATTGCGGTTGATAAACTTTCCAAACTTCTTGAAATGGGAGCTGAAGTGGTTGAAGATTTGAAGGAGATAGCATGGGATTATTTATAAGCAGAAAAAGTTCCATTCAAGCTGGTGCATTCAAAAAAAGAAAAAAGACAGGATTTAATCAAGAGATCCTGCCTATGGGAAGAGACTTATGTAGATGTCGACACCGTATGAGGCTGGCATTGTCAGATCTTTTATCACCGCTGCTCCATGCTCAGGATTCAGCTCGATCCGCATCGGTTCTCTTGCCGGAAAGTCTATGGACGGATTGAGGTTGATCGTAACGAGATCGCCGGTGTTGATGACATAGTTGTTATTTGTTGTATTGTATGAGTCATCCTCATCCCGTAGTTCTCTGACCGTGAAGTTCATCCCGGATAAAAGGCTACTGTTACTTGTGTACCCAATATTATCTGTACGGTCTGTCTTGTTCTGGATCGCGATTATGAGCTGGGAGATGTCAATATCACCCGCGCCTGCCATCACCTTGACCGTGATATTCACATATTCAAGGTCATTTGAGCTTGCACTTGACCGATGTCCAACGATGCTCTCGATCCCGATGTTCGATGAGACCTCTTCGATCGCCTGAGTCCCTGTCTCCTGAGATCTCTGCTGGAGAACCCCTGATGTCTGGATCAGAACCGCTGCTGCAACCGCTGCAACAAGTACCATCGCTATGAAGATGATCAGTGTGCCGATCCCTGCCTGCGCGTCGCTGTCACTCATTAAACTTTTATTTCGTATATGTTTCATATTTATTTCACCTTTACGAAATATTAAATTCATATATTTACTTTAATAATATTTATGTTTATTAAAGTATAAAAGGTTTGTGGTTGAAAATACCAAACAGTAAACAGAAACCCTAAATAAGAGTGTATAGAAATATAAATATGAGGGGTAAAATATCATGATTGAAGGTGTGTTAATCCATGCACTTGTATGTTTCGAGGTCACGCTTGTATCTTTCTGGCTTGCAATGAAGATGTTTGTGAAGCACGATCCAGGTGACCAGCGATACCTTATATCGATCAGTTTTGGGCTATTCTGGATGCTTTTTGGGATATCTTACCTCTGTATTAGCCTTTATCTTTTATCTGCCGCTTATCATGGGGCTGATTGGGCATCAGCAACATTTCTCTACTGTGGGTTCTCATCCTTCGCCCTGGTAACAGCACCGCTTGCATTCTTCATCATCCAGATACTTATAGGAAACAGAAAAATAAGCCTCCCGGCTTCCCTGGCTTTTATGATGATTGGGCTAATCTATATTATCCTGCTCTTCAGGTATGGCGTGGAGGTATCTGACCCTGGTTACTGGTCTGTGGACTTCAGGATGCATCATCTGCTCGTTTTGATGTTTGTATATGCCATCTACATCCCTGCGGTAGCGATGATAATGGCACTGATCCCATTTATTGCGTTAAAGACGATACCCGCACTTACAAAGTACAAGATTGCGATGTCCCTGATCTCTCTCTCGATCGTATATGGCTTCACGTTGCTTACTATCCTGCATCTCGGTGATTTAGATGGCTTACTTTTTGATATAATGATCCTCATCGGGACGCTGGTTGCGTATGTGGGTTATTTTCCCCCAGAATGCCTTGTTGAATGGTTCAGACTCAAAGATCCTGCCATCCCAGAGTTTGAAAACCAGCAGGATTGGGGGTATGATGAGCTATGACCGGGGAGATCGACACTGCATGGGAGCTGGAAGTTGCAGAGTTCTACAGATCGCTCGGAATAGGGCAGGGGCCGGGTGATATCCAGTACCGTCTGATAATTCTTGTGCTTGCAAAAAATGGTGTTGGGAGGTTGACAAAGTTCTCAGAGATACGCAATTACACGGATGGACTGATTGATCGTGGGAATATTGGGAGCAAGATGAAAACAGTCTTCCAGCTCGACGGCCTTGTGAAGCGTGTTGGCAGGGGTGAGTACGTGCTGACAGAGAAGGGAGCGGTTGCTGCCGAGTTTATACAGAAGAGTTCAAACTATTACAGCGATATAAAACTTACACGGGAGATCATCGATAGATTCCCCTGATTCTTTAGATTATTCGGATAGTGGGTACGGTTCTGTATCAGACCTGAATGGAAGATCTTCGCCTTTTATGAGCAGTTTTTTATCGATATGCATCGCACGATTCAGAATGATCCGCTTTCCCCGCTTGGTCAGGGCAAAGAGTGGAATCTTGGTACCAATCTGGATGAGTGCCTGCTTTCCTGCAATCTCACGTATGCTCTCTGATGCGCAGGCTGTGATAATATCGACATGCTCTGCCATGGCTTCCACTTCAGCTTTTGTGAGTCCTGTTGTATGAACCGCAAATATCGTGATCTCTGATCCGGTCTCTTCTTCAAGTTCCCGCAGGCGTTTTGCATCCTCAGCTCGGATCACTGATACGCCAATCTTTTTGTATCCAAGCTCGATTGCACGCCCAACTCCCTCGACCTGGTCTATCTTTGCAGTTGCAGGATCGAGTACAACCGCACCTCCTGCTTCAAGCCTATCGATCACTTTCTTTATCGGTGATGCCTTGACCACCCCAGGAATTTGTCCTGCGATGCCCTCGATCAGTTCAGGATCGCCAACAATCACTGTCCCAGCACCATCTGAAACCTCAACTGCAACATCGATAAGTCCATCCTCACAGGCGTTCATCATCATCTCAGATACACCAAAATCAACCTCAGGAAGGAGTTCGAATGTTCTTCGTTCGGTAAAGAGTCCTCGCTTATCGATCATAACATGCTGGACACGATCGAGTATGAACTCCTTTGTGAACGTTTCAAGCTTGAATAGATCCCTCCACAGAGGGCAGGACTTAACAAGTGGTTCTCCAACCTCCACAACCTCCCCATTTTTTATGATAACCCGCGCCTTGCCTGCGAGCTCTATGATGTGGATATTATCATCTTCAGACAGTCTGACCACCAGCAAAGATATATACCTCAACCTATTTAATACCAACTATCTCCTCAACCTTCGTTGTGATCTTTTCAAATGCTTTTAAAACTTCGGATTCCTCATCAAGAACAACTGGAACACCATTATCACTCGATTTGACGATATTCGCCTCAAGTGGTACTGCCCCCAGAAATGGCACTCCCATATCGAGCGCTGCATTCTTCCCGCCACCAACCTTGAATATATCGATTCGCTCACCGCATTTTGGACAGATAAATCCACTCATATTCTCCACTATACCAATCACAGGAACCTGAAGTGTGTTTGCAAATGTAACAGCCTTTCTTGAGTCAAGAAGAGCCACATCCTGTGGGGTTGTCACGACTATAGCCCCATCAATATCCTGTATAAGTTCAGCGATGCTAAGCGGTTCGTCCCCTGTTCCTGGTGGGAGGTCTATGATCAGATAGTCGAGTTTTCCCCACTCAACATCGGCCAAAAACTGTCTGATCGCCCCCATCTTCATCGGTCCCCTCCAGATCACGGGCGCATCCTTTGAAGACAGAAGAAAAGCCATCGACATTAACTTTATCCTTGGCGGCACAATTACAGGTGTAATTTTTCCTGTCCCCACCTCAGGCAGCTTGTCCTCAGCCCCGAGCATCTTGGGAATATTTGGGCCATGAATATCTGCATCGAGTATACCAACCTCCTTTCCTTGCTTTGCGAGCATCATCGCAAGATTCACAGAAATGGTCGTCTTACCAACTCCCCCTTTTCCGCTCATAACCGCTATCTTATGCTTTATATCCGACATACGCTCTTTTATGACCTTCTTCTGCTCTTCCATCAACTTTAAACGGTCGTCTGCCATTAAATCACCACCAGTTAATTGTTTGAGTGGGGATAATAAGTCTTCTCTTTTGACGCTGTGTGTTATCAAATTCTACTTTTATATTCGTGTTAATTTTTTAACAATTTTTATATAGCATAAACTAAGCAATGTCTTTCCTACATAAATTATTTATTAGCACTATTTGATGTTGTTATTTGCGGGTTAATTAAATATTGAAGGAGCAATTGAGATGCATAAAGAAGAGTTAATTCAACTTCACATGTTTTTGGTACAGCTTAAGGATTACTTCGAGAAGCAGGGTACTAACGATGATTTTTCCAAATATAGGCAGTTAGATATAACACCCCTCCAGATACATCGCAGCAAAGCCGATCACAAGCGTGCAATCTTTACACTGAGTAATGAAATTGCATCTTTTGTCGCTGATGATGAGTTGTCAGGGATTGCCAGAACTGCTGTTAGGATGAGTCGGCTTGCCCAGATTGACCAGGATTAAAACCCAAGAAATCTTAACAATTTTACATACTAATCTGGTTCCCACCTGTACATCTGTGTAGATATTCATCCTTTTTTTATAACCCACCCTTTGTTATTTTAAATCAGAGATAACATAAAAGCTCACAGTCCCTGCCACGATCGATCTCATCGTATCATATCGTCTCGGTCTGTTTCTGAACACATGAGGTGTTCTTAGTCTCAAGGATGGTTTATCAAACTTTGGTGCTCGCCTATTCGTCTTTGCAACGCCTTAAATCACCATCCGAGCTTTCAACAGGTGAAATGATAAGGCGTATGAAAAACTGGATTGTTTGTGATGATAGAGAAGGTTCTTGATGGAGTCAAGCGAACTCCCCACCTTATCGGTGTATTATCGCGGATAAGACTTATATCCCAACTCCCCATAAAGGCCGTGAATGAGTGCACTTCTTATTTTCCTGGCAGGCGTCATCATCGTCACCTTATCAGGCGTTCTGATGCCAGGACCTGTTCTTGCAGGAGCAGTTGCTAAAGGGTACGAGGATAAAAATGCAGGGGTCTGGATCGCTATAGGGCACGGGATAATTGAAGTTCCACTGATTATTCTAATCTACCTCGGTTTATCTTATATTTTTGAGGTCAGCACTGTTAAGATCCTGATTGGGCTAATTGGAGGAAGTTTAATGGTATATCTCGGGATCGGAATGCTCAGGGCAGATGTGAATGTTGAAGCAAAGGCATTTGACCACTCCCCGACTTTTGTTGGATTCGTAACGTCTGCCTCAAACCCTGCCTTTTATCTCTGGTGGGTTGCTATCGGAAGTCTCCTGATCATGACCGCTGTTGAGTTCGGCAGAATCGGCTTTATCCTCTTTATCATCGTCCACTGGCTCGTCGATCTTCTCTGGTACTGGTTTGTTACGGTATCGGTCTTTACAAGCAAGAAGATTTTTGGAGATGGAATCTGGAGATGGGTTTTCGTTCTCTGTGGATCTACCCTCATCGTCTTTGGAGGTTGGTTTATCTTGGGCGGGATTGAGGAAGTGGCGGCGCTTCTATAACCGAACCTCAACACCCCGCTCTTTCAAATACCGCTTGACCTCCTTGATCTCGATCTCCCTGAAGTGGAATATACTTGCAGCAAGTGCAGCATCTGCCTTACCCACTGTTAAAGCCTCATAGATATGTTCAAGTGTTCCCGCACCACCTGATGCAATTATCGGAATGTCAACCGCCTCTGAGATCGCACGGGTTATTGGAAGATCGTAGCCATCCTTTCTTCCATCTGTATTCATCGATGTGAGCATGATCTCTCCTGATCCCCTTCGCTCAACCTCCCTTGCCCACCAGATTGCATCAATCCCCACAGGTGTCCTTCCACCATATATTACAACCTCATACCAGACTTTCGTCCCATCCTCCAGCTCAACGATCTCTTTTCCCTCAAGGTCTTCAAAGTTCCGCCTGCAGTCGATCGCTGTAACGATGCACTGCGAACCAAAGATCTCTGATGCAGCATCTACAAGCTCAGGCTTCTTCACAGCCGCGGTATTGACCGTGACCTTGTCTGCCCCAGCTCGAAGGATATTTCTGATCTCCTCGATCTCGCTGATTCCACCACCGACTGTCATCGGTATGAAAACATCCTCTCCTGTTCGCTCGATAACATCGATCATCGTCCGCCTGCGATCGCTTGATGCAGTTATATCGAGAAATATCAGTTCGTCTGCCCCCTCCTCGTTGTAACGCTTTGCAAGTTCGACAGGATCACCTGCCCGCCTGAGGTTTACAAATTCAACACCTTTTACAACACACCCTGACGCCTCATCAAGCGTCACATCGAGGCATGGGATAATCCTTTTTGCGAGCATACAAGAATCCTACAGTGCGTGATATGATAAAACCCGCTCGGCCCTGACGATCAGTGCAGTTCCGAGATCTCCTCGATTAACAGCTTTCACAACTGCTACAAACTTTTTCTCAAGCTGTAACCTTGCCGATAGAATCTCTCTCTCCTCAGAACTCCCCTCACTTGCGTGATAAAACCTTTGCATCGAGATCTGACGGGATCTGACCTTTGCAACGACCCCCTGTGTCCTGGTTTCTATATCCTCAGGGCTTTCATCGGTTAAAAAGACCATATCGCCGACGTTAAGATTCATTATCGAGAAGAAGTTATGCGGGCTTGTGATATGCATCGTCTTTACCTTATCACGTTTGAGATCCTCCACCACTTTGTGCCGCATCCCGCTCAATGTAAGATACTCAGCCATCGCTCTCACCTCACCCATACATCGGAAATTCTTTCGGAGGTAACTGCTCTTCGACCTTCATCTGACTTGCAAGATGCTGCATCTCAGATTCGATCCTCGCAGCCTCCTCAAGAAGCGGGTCCACATTAATCCCAAGACCGTATATCCTGTTTATGGTCTCTATCACGCGTGATGCTGCAAGCGGGTCCGGACCCTGCGAATGCGTCTCCCCTATTAACGAGATCGCAGGTAAATTCCTGATGAAACATTCAACCATGACACTCCCGGATAGTCCTGAGATCGTTCCCACATTGAAGATCTCTGTATGCTCACTCAGCTTATTCAGCATCGTTTCATTGGTTGCCGCCCCAAATACCCGATCCTCATCACTCATTGTGAGTATACCTGCTATCGAGATGATCTCTGATGCCCTCACATCTACAGCAAAATCTGTAACAACCCTCGCAAGATCAAAGGATATCAGTGGATTTACCGGGATATCCGAGTATATGACAAGAAGACCGTGCTCTTTTGACTCGTATATTTTTATAGGGGGTTGCACAATTCCGTCCGCGAGTGTGGCGATCGGCGCAAAGAATCGTGATACCATCGTTCCTATGTACTTCATTTCAAGTTCTCTTACGATGTGTTCTCCAACGATAGTCCCTATCAGCCCTATACCTGGAAAAGCCTCGATAATTAGTGGTTTTTCAGCCTGGATCTCCGCTGTAAGAAGAGCAATTTCATACGGATCTATGCGCTCCTGGTCTACCATGAACGTAATTTAACCTCATAGCTTATAATCGTTTAGGAAGTGTTGCTGGACAGGGTGGTTTAAAACCGCTACATCAAAACCTATTTATAATCTACCAGGTCTTATACCTTTGACTTTTTGTTGGGCCCATGGCTCAGTCTGGATAGAGCACCGGCCTTCTAAGCCGGGGGTCGGGGGTTCAAATCCCCCTGGGTCCGCTTGCTCATTTAAGCCTTCGATCTTTTATGAGTGACTTGAATCGCATATCGTTCTCTATGTTGTTGATTGTATCAAGAAACTCGATCAGCGCTTTTGTATATGGGTTATCTTCATTGAGCCTTATGACTCTGGATGTCCCTATATCGGTTTCCTTCAGGATGTTTGCTTTGAGCAGGTCTGCCACGACCTTTCGCACCGTTACATGGCTCTTTCCTGTTTTTTCTGTCAGTCCTGTTATGTTTGTAAAAAAGCTTCGATCGTTGTAGTATAAAAGAATTATTTGTAGATGTACTGACTTTCCGAGTATCGACTTTAATATCTTCATGTTTATATTTTGGATCGAGGATCTATAAATATATATTTTTCATAGATGAAATTAAAAAACTTCAAATATAAGAAAAATAAAATTAGAATATTTATTACTTTATTGCATCAACCGTAAAATCGAGTCTGTCATCATGTGCGTCAACGATCACCTTTGTTCTTTCTTTAACGCTGCCCTTGATGATCAGATGTGCAATCGGCGTCTCGATCTCTTTTTGAATTAGCCGTTTGAGCGGTCTTGCACCGAGACTTGGACTATAGCCATTTCTTGCAAGATATGTCTTTGCCGCATCTGTGAGTTCGATCTCAATCTTACGATCTTTGAGTCGATCTTTGAGTATGCCGATCTGGATATCAACGATCTTCTTGAGATGCTCCTCACTGAGTGGTTCAAAGACGACGATCTCATCAACACGGTTCAGGAACTCTGGCTTGAAGTGCTTCCTGAGCTCCTCCAGGACAGAGTTTTTCACCCAGTCATAATCTAAAGTGGTTGCCTGATCAAGGTAATCGAGTATATACTGGCTACCGATGTTCGATGTCATGATGATCACCGTGTTCTTGAAGTCAACCGTTCTGCCATGTGAATCGGTGAGTCGACCATCATCCAGCACCTGTAGAAGTATGTTGAAGACGTCCTGATGTGCCTTCTCAATCTCATCAAAGAGTATCACTGAGTATGGTTTTCGCCTGACCGCCTCTGTCAGTTGTCCACCCTCCTCATAACCAACATAGCCTGGGGGTGCACCGATCAACCTTGCAACGGTATGTTTCTCCATGTACTCCGACATATCGATGCGGATCATGTTATTCTCATCATCGAAGAGTGCCTCTGCAAGTGCCCTCCCAAGCTCGGTCTTTCCAACGCCTGTGGGTCCAAGGAATATGAAGCTTCCGATTGGTCTGTTTGGATCTTTTATTCCAGCACGAGCACGAATGACTGCATCTGCCACGGCTTTAACAGCCTCATCCTGACCGACAACCCGTTTGTGAAGTTCCTCTTCGAGACGCATGAGCTTTTCCATCTCACCCTCTACAAGCTTTGAAACCGGAATTCCGGTCCACTTGCTCACAACCTCTGCAATGTCTTCTTCATCGACCTCCTCTTTCAGGAGCATTCCGCGTTCCTGTTTTTCCTCAAGGCGTCGCTGCTCACTCTCAAGCTTACGCTCAAGATCGACAAGTTTTCCATATTTCAGTTCTGCAGCTCGATTAAGATCATAATCCCGTTCTGCCCGTTCGATCTCGAGTTTCAGGTCTTCTATCTCTTTTTTCAGCTTTCTGATACGATGAATTGCCTGTTTTTCCATCTGCCACTGTGCTTTAAGCGAATCCCTCTCTGCACTAAGATCGGCAAGTTCACGTTCGATTTTCTCAAGCCTCTCCTTTGACTCAGGGTCAGACTCCTTCTTCAGAGCTTCTCGCTCGATCTCAAGCTGCATGATCCTTCGCTCGATCTCATCAAGCTCTGATGGCATGCTGTCGATCTCTGTCCTGAGTTTTGCAGCAGCCTCGTCCACTAAATCGATCGCCTTATCGGGTAAAAACCTGTCAGAGATATAGCGATGGCTCAAAGTCGCAGCAGCTACAAGGGCAGAATCTTTTATCCTGACACCGTGAAAGACCTCGTAGCGTTCTTTCAAACCACGCAGGATTGAGATCGTATCCTCGACCGATGGCTCATCGACAAACACCTGCTGAAAACGCCGTTCAAGTGCTGCATCCTTCTCGATGTACTTCCTGTACTCATCGAGCGTTGTCGCACCTATGCAGTGGAGTTCTCCACGAGCAAGCATCGGCTTAAGCAGATTACTCGCATCCATCGAGCCTTCTGCTGCTCCTGCTCCAACAACCGTGTGGATCTCATCGATGAAGAGCAGTATCTCTCCCTCTGACTGCTGGATCTCATTCAATACAGCCTTCAGGCGATCCTCGAACTCTCCTCGATACTTCGCACCCGCGATCAGCGCACCCATATCGAGTGCAATGATCCGTTTATCCTTCAAACCTTCTGGAACATCCCCTTTAACGATCCGCTGGGCTATACCCTCAACAATCGCTGTCTTTCCAACCCCTGGCTCACCTATCAGGACGGGATTGTTCTTTGTGCGTCTTGAGAGGATCTGAATCACACGTCTTATGATCTCATCACGTCCGATGACAGGATCAAGTTTACCACTTCTTGCGAGCTTGGTCAGATCCCTGCCATAGCGCTCGAGAGACTCATAAGTATCTTCTGGATTTGGAGATGTCACGCGTTGTGATCCCCTGACTTCACGAAGCACTTCCATTATGCGATCTTTTGTAATACCAGATCGAACCAGAAGCTCACCTGCATCGCCGCCTTCTTCGATGATGCCGATAAGAAGGTGTTCAACGCTGACATACTCATCCTTCATGCGCTCTGCTTCCCTCTCGGCTACGTTGAACACCCTGCCAAGATTCTGAGTCATGTAGGTTTGTGCAGTAGCACCGGCACCTGATACACCAGGTTTTTTGCGAAGAAGTCCCTCGACATCCCTTTTAATGGCGTCTATCGGGACTTCCATCCTTTGAAGGAGTCTTGGAACAAGCCCCTCTGATTGATCGATCAGTGCGAGGAGTAGATGTTCAACATCAATCGCCTGATGGTTGTACGATGCTGCAATTGTGGTTGCAGCCTGTATAGCTTCCTGAGATTTTTGAGTAAATTTATCAATATTCATATTCTCACCCTGCTTCTTAAATAACGAATTTCACGCCTCAAATCCTCCATCTCATCGAGGAGGTTGAGAATTATCTCAATCCCGATAAGATTAACACCAAGATCTCTTCTCAACCGATAGATCTTTTTCAATCTCATGATCGTATCATTTGAGAAGTATGGCTCATCAAATAATTCAACTGCTGGCGTTATCAGTCCAATCTCGCGAAATCTGAGGATCAAATCCGG
>JAOQII010000038.1 GCA_026134025.1 Candidatus Syntropharchaeum sp. | reverse complement strand
TTTTCAACGCTATTTTTCATCTATAAGACCTATGTTTGACAAAATAATTCATACTTTTAGCAACTGGGATACAGAACGTTGTGAAATAGTTGCCACGCTTTACGCGGCATGGAATGACCTACTTAAGTCAGGAGAAGATGCCTCGGATGATGCAATTATAGATCAAGTATTAACTCATTGGCATGAATCCAAAAAGAGAATCCAGGAATCTCGCTGGCGTAAAGCACTTCAATGGATGAGAGCCAATGGCTTCACGCCGGAGGAGGCGCTGCAGTGAAGGTGATTGAACATACATTGGCCGGATTGTGGCGCGGCCGCGAAAAACCGAAGCGACCATATCTCCTCATCAATGATGTGCGTGGATACTTTGCCGATGCGCCGGAACAGGTGACGGTAGATGGGCAAACCATCCCGGTCCATGTCTGCGCTAACGAATTTGCCCTGCGGCGTTATACCGAGGTGGAACGAGATTCCGGTGTGTCTTCACCCCGTATTCTGGTTTCCCGACAGCAGCTCGAGCCTGATCATCTCCCCGATTTACAGGCGCGCTCAAACATGTCGCCGCGCACAGTGACTGGCAGCGATGTGGCCAGGGCTCTAGGCGTGGAAGAACCCCGCCCATTGCTGGACCGTCTGCCGGTCCCGGCATTCTGGAACCTTGCCCCGTATTTGCCGCAGCTTGGCACCTACAGCCTGGAGCGGATTATTCTGGCCTCGTTGCTTGACGACCCTGATGTGCTTTCGGCGGGTTGGCCGGCGGACCGCGTACTGGACAAACTCTGGTACGAAGGAGCGCTCTCGCGGGTTCGCGAAGTGCTTGGCGCGCTGGAAGCAGAAGAACGCCAGATGCTGGAAAAGGAGTTTCTGGATGTGGCGCGCACTTGGCTGGATGCACCGCGTTTCGCCCTGGTCGAGGCGGCCGTGCTCGAGACCGACCCACCGCCGGTCTTGCCCCTCTGCTTACTGGCGTCCATTCTCGACGGATGGAACATGTTAACGCCTGCGCGGATGCGTACTTTCCTGGACGGCAGCGAGCTGGGCGATCTCTTCGTTGACGTGCTTAAGGATGGTGCCGATCTAAGCGGTCTGGCCGACTGGGGCCGCCGTATCACCGCCAAGGATGACGCACCGTGCGATCAGGCCCTGTCGTACTTGCAGAGTGAAGTTTTCCCAAAACATCCAAGCGCGGTCACTGAATCCCTGGCTACGGTTGTCAAGGCCGTAGACGGTTCCGGTGCAGAACGTTTACTAAACCAGCTCATCCGCTTGCTGGAAGCCGACGGCGGCATTCTGGCTCAGGGCCTTGCAGTAACTCTTCACGCTCTGCTTGATGTGGCACTCAATGGTGATACGGCTGACAAGCTTCCCCTGGAACGCGCATCCTGCAAACTGACCGATCAACTGGATGCACCCAATTCTCCCAAGTGGGAGGAACTGCTGGACGCCTTGCGTCGTCACCAAGCCCGTGAACAATATGAAGACCACGTTTCTTTGCTTGAAGCCATGGTGACCATCCACCGCTTGACTGACAAGGCTGTGCAGTCTGCAAGAAACCTTACCAACCTCAACTGGAAGGCGTGGCTGGAGCTGATCGACAAGGTTTATCTGCCGCTTTCATCCATGGCATTAGAGGCCGAGCGCCGTTCGGCTCAACTGCCCGAGAAAGTAAACGTGTTCCGCATCACACAGCAGGCCAAAAAAGCCTGTGACACGATTCGGAAAGCCTGGGCCGATTTTTATGTGAATCCGCAGCGTGGTTTGCCAAAGTGGCTGAGTGAACGGAGATTTGCTGCCGGAACTTGCCGTCCTTGGCTGAACAGCGATGTTATGGAATACGCCGTCAAACCGTTGCTTCAAGATTCTGGACTGAAGCAGGTTTACCTTATCGTGTTTGACGGTATGAGCGTAGCCAATTGGTCCATGCTTCGTGATCGCTTCCTGATGGTGCCCGGTCGGGAACTTTTTCGCTCATACCAGTCGTTGGGACCGGAATACCGGGCCTGTACTTTCCTGCCCAGTCTCACCCAATATTGCCGCCAGGCGGTGTTCGCAGGGGCTCCTCCCGTGGAATTCCGAACTTGGCCATATGGAACCAGCGAGCCGCACCTGCTCGAAAAATGCCTGGAAAATCTGGGACTGGCTCCATCCGGCTGGTGGAACCGCCACAAGGGTTACCTTTGTTACAACGAGAAAGAAGCCAATGTCGATACCTTGAACCGTAAAATGCGTGATTTGGTCGACGCACCGGAACGCTTTAAGGCCGTGGTCTTCAACCTTCAAGATCGTTTGCTGCAAAAAGGTATGTCCAGCTTGCAGGAGATTATGCTTGCCTACGTGAAGGAAGTGGCGCTTCCACATTTGCGCCGGATTGCCTCGCAGGAGAACACAGCCATTGTCATCACAGCAGATCACGGGTTCACCTGGTACAACCGTCAATATGTCATCGATGACTTAAAATCTACTCAGCCGGGACGCGAGGTTTTTATCCATAACCGATGTCTGGAGTACAAGGGCTCAAAACGGACTGCTGTCGGACCTACTGAGGTGAAGCAGATCACTCCTGTTAGCGATTTTGGGCTTCCTCCCAGTCATGACGCCGTAGAAGTGCCCTTCGGCCATGACTCTTACGGGTGGCCCGGAAAGCAGAATTCTTCCGGCAACCCATACAAGGTTCAGGGTAATGATCATGGCGGGCTGACACCAGAGGAAACGGTAGTGCCGGTAGCAATCTATGTGACAAAAGGAGTTTGAGAGGTATGGCCACACTCGAAAAGTTCAAAAAGTTTCTGGTGTCGAACCTTGGTTTCAAATCGCACCAGATTAATGATGGCAGCGGTAATGGTGTTCGCACATCGATAGAAGACCTGGAAGACAAAGCGGAATTTCTGGTCTCAACAAGTGTCGGCAATTGCTATGCAGCTTTTAAGCACAAAGGTCCAACGCTCAGTGGGGCAGAGGCAAATAGATACAAAGCCCTCAGCATCCTCATGCCGAATGGTCCAGCCGCATACTGTGTGGTCGAAGTGGGTGAGACGTTGCGCCTCTTCTACGTAGAAAAAGGCAATGAAATCCATGATCCAATGGAAGACTGGGATGATGTTCGTGATGCTGAGGACATGGTTCGCGAACTCAAGCCAGAGGTGGTGAAAAGTTTAGAACAGTGGGCGCGAAAGACCCTTCACACCGAAAACAGTCTTTCGCGATTCGTGCAGCTTATGAAGGGCTGCTGGCAAGATATATGGGACATTGAAAACAAACGGAATGACTGGATTTTCGATGAGTTCACTCGATTCCTGTTCATCAAGCTCAACGAGGACTCCAAGCCAAACGGTTCATTCACCACAGCCAAATTGAAATCGTACTGTGAGCAAAACAGCCACATGGGCGACAAAGCAGCCCAGAACTTTATCAACAACCTATTCGATGACCTGAAAGGTCGCCACCCGGAAGTTTTCACTGATGAAAACGAACGTGTGTTGAGCAAGGCTGCAACCATCAAAAAGGTGATCGCCCGACTTGAAGATATCAACCTCAAGGACACCCAGGGAGATGTGCTTGGCCGGGCATTTGAAATCATGCTGTCTGACACCTTCAAGGGCAAGGACCTAGGTCAGTTCTTTACTCCCCGCGAAATCGTGGCCTTCATGCTCGACTTGGCCCGTGAAGCACCTGACGTCCCAGCCCTGGACATTGAAAATGGCGAGCGCTTCCTGGATGCCTGTGCTGGATCTGGCGGATTCCTGATTGCCGCTTACGAGGATGCTTACAAACATACGCTCTCCAATGGCGTCCCCCAAAAGAAAAAAGAACAGCTTTTGAAGCGGCTCGGGCAGAAGACTTTTTTTGCCTGTGAAATTGAAGAGAAAGCGGCTCGACTGGGTAAGCTCAACATGATTATTCATGCGGTAAATCCGCAGAATGCCCAGTGGCTTCACCAGAACTACCTTTACAACGAAGAATACGGCGGTCTTAAGCCCGAGATTGAATACGAAGTGGATTTCGGCAATGGAAAACGCAAGCAACGCATAGGCCCGGACAGCATCGATCTGGTCCTGACAAATCCGCCTTTTGGAAAATCTGTTAAGACGAAAAGCATCTTGCTGGATTACCAGTTCGGACACGAAGTCAAGGTGTTTAAGAAAAAGGGCCGTGCGCCTGAAAAACGTCCCAAAAATAGCCAAGACAGCGAGGTTCTCTTCATCGAGCATTATCTACGTGTTCTTAAGCCTGGTGGAAAACTGCTTATTGTTTTGCCTGATGGTATCCTTTCCAATGCCACGGCCAAGCCCGTTCGGGACTTTATACGGGAGCATGCCATCATCAAGGCGGTGATTTCACTGCCGAGCGAGACCTTCGCTTCCACTGGAACATCGATTCCTACCAACGTTGTGTATCTGCAAAAGAAACGACCGGGGGATGTGCAGGGTGACATATTCATGGCCCGAGCTGATTATGTTGGACGCCGGGCCAATGGTGATCCGATCAAAGAAAACGACCTTCCGTTTATCCTGCAAAAATTCCGAGAATGGCAGGCGGGAACGCTGGAGCTGCCCGAGGAGGAGGAATCGTGAGCGAGTTGTATTTAGGGAAACATCTCGATTCAAACGGGCGGCCGGGTGAAATATATCGACACCGCCTGAGTGATTTGACAACTCATACCTTCATCTGTGGCGGTTCGGGTTCGGGCAAAACCGTCATGGGTAAGGCAATTATCGAAGAAGCTGCACTTCGCGGAGTCCCGGCCATTATTGTCGATCTCAAGGGGGATCTGTCATCACTGACACTTGCTTTTGGAGAAATCAGCGCATCGGCCATTGCCCCCTGGATTAAGGTGGAGGATCACTCAACACTCGGCCGTGCTGCTTTGGCTGAAGCCAATACAATACGAAAACGCCTCTGGGAGTGGGGGTTGGCAGAAGCCAATGTGCGTGAATTTTCTGATCAGGTTGCTGTGGAGATTTTCACTCCACGTAGCGAACTCGGTCGTAGAGTGGCTATTCCCCTCATATCCTCCCCGCCCCCTGATGTTGAAAAACTCTTCCAGGAAGACCCAGACACTGCCTTGGTCATGGTGTCAAGTATGGCTGAAGCGTTAGTTCGCAGGGTAATCCCCTCCGGGCAACGTGATCGCGAGGTGGATTTCGTAACGGCCATTATTGAATATGCATGGCGCAATGGTCTGGATTTAACCGGGCAAGATGGACTGGGACACTTGATTTCTATGATCCTTGAGCCTCCGTTTGAGACTATAGGCGTCTTGTCTGTCGACGAACATATCCCCGAAAAGCGTAGACAAAAACTTGCCCAAGCCGTTAATGGCCAGTTGGTCGGCGCAGCTGCGAATTGGGTGCGTGGCGAGGAGATGAGTATTGATAAACTTGTCGGGGCCAACCGGCTTGATGGGAAAACGCAAATTAGCGTGGTTAACCTGTCCCACATCCCTGACTTCGAAGACCAGAGCTTCGTGGTCGCCCAAATCGCATTTGCCATCAACACCTGGATGCGTCAGCAAGGAAGCGCTCCAGGTGGGAATCGCCCACGTTTGCTATTCTTCCTTGATGAGATCGGAGGCGGTGGGGGCAAAACAGCTTTTTATCCAACTTACCCTTATACCTCCACTTGTAAACCTGCTCTGAACATCCTCGTGAAGCAGGGGCGCGCTTTCGGTGTGGGTTGCATTCTGGCAACCCAGAATCCTGGCGATATCGATTACAAGGGACTTTCCAACTGCGCCACCTGGATTGTTGGAAAACTGCAGACCAAGCGAGATCGAGACAAGGTGCGTGAGGGATTGACTGACGCCGAGTTTTCACCCGCCGATCTAACAAAGAAACTGGCTCGTCCAAAAACCGGGGAGTTCATGCTGCTTAACAAAGAAGGTGATATCCATTTTATCAAGGAAAGGTGGTTGCTTACCTATCACTGCACTCTCAGTCCTGAGCAACTTCGGCGCTATAAAACAAAAGGGGTCAGTCCTTACGAAGGTTCCTTGGATACGAGCATTACCATCCCAGAGCAGGATTCGGTTTCAGGGGCATCGGAAGACGATTCCGTGGATTGCCTTTGGAACGATGCCCAGAACGCACTAGGACAAGCCTGTCGATTTTTGGAAAAGATCTTGGATCAAGATCCGAATCACGAAAGAGCCAGAGTTTGGCTGACCATCTTGCGTGATCCGGGTGGAGCGCAGCGCCGACTTGAAGAAGCACAAAAGCAGGCAACCCAGGCAACAGTCCCAACGCAACCATCTGGATCACAACGGAACGCAGGCGGTCTTATGAATCTGCTGTCGCAAGACCAGTCGGGTACCCCTATCGCGTCAACATTACGATCTGACCAGGATGCGATGAAGACTGCTCCCGACGAACAGAACAGCGAAGTAGTAGCGGATGACGGTTCCGTTACATACAAAGGCCGCCGCTATCAACTCTATCGCCGTTATGCAGGCAAGGCTGTCACTTTTATCGAGGAGGGCAATGTCCTTCGGTTTTCGATAGAAGGACAAGTCCTTTCAAAGAGGTACAACTTATCATGATCTGTCACGGCCATGGAATCTTAGCCTTAATCCACAAGCCACGTCTTGTCGTCTGGCTTACCGAGGTTTTTTGGCACGCGTGTTTGAACAGCTTTGCCATAATCAAGGATCTGCTCGATAGCCCAAGCATTTTTACATTTCATCTGGCTCATGTATCAGCCGAACATGTGGTATCCCTCTCGCCTCGCTTGAACATCCTGCGCTACGGCCTGGATGACGGTCTGGTGATGCTGCGGAATCCCGTAATTGAAAAGGAGGTTAAACGATGAGCGACTCTTCTCGCTTCTCGGGTTATCACATTCAAATTGGTGGTGAGGACCTGATTGACCGTTACCTCCATGGCATTTTAGCTGACGACCCCGAAAACGAGGACAACAAGGAGAAGGCCGAAAAGAAGCTCCTCGAGATTCTCAAAGAGATGCGCGTTAGGTTCGGGACTTTGTTGAAAACTGACAACGTTTCGTTTCTGATCGGGGCGGGAGCCTCTCTTGATGCGGGCGGCGTTTCCCTCGCCAATATTCCTATTCCTCTTGAAGGGGCCTTGATCGAGAAAGCAGCGGCGGAGATAGAAGGAGACGCAGCCCCGAGTTGGTTAGAATTCTTCTATGAAAGCGTTTCTCTTCTGTCGAATGATGGATACGCGCTCAAAGAGCGTTCTGAGCTTTTCAAGTCAACCCAGGAGAAAGCCTTTCCGGCCATTGCAGTCAACCTCGAAGACTATCTCAGCCACCTTCACATGTGGCTTGCTGGAATGGTGCGCGAGACAGAAACGTTGACGTTGTCGGGCGGCGCTGGCATCACAATCGCTAAGAATGATCTCGAGAAGTTGATCAAAGAAATTACGAGCAGCTTGACCGAGCTTCTGGATTTGCCAAAGACGGGGAAGGAAGATCCCCTCAGGTCCCACAGGAAGTTCATCAAGAAGATTCTCACTCGTCCCCTCAACTTGCGCAGAGCGAACATCTTCACTCTCAACTACGACACATTGATTGAACAAGCTTGCGATGCTGAAGGGGCGGTTCTCGTAGATGGATTTGTTGGGACGTTGCGGAGAGTGTTCAGGCCGGAATCGTATGATATCGACTTTTATTTTCCGGCCCAAACCACCGAAGGGCGAGTTCACCGGTTTGATCGCGCCCTTCACCTTTACAAGCTTCATGGTTCTATCACCTGGCATCGGTGCGATCAAGACTGGGATAATCCATTTGGGCTCTATGCGACATTCTACGACCAAAACACCCGGAAAGACGACGTCCTCATCTATCCCTCCCCGCTGAAATACGGACAGACACTTGGCATGCCCTATTCGGAGCTTTTCAGAAGATTCGGGAATGCAATTGCCCAGCCTCAATCAGCACTTTTTGTGATTGGCTACGGCTTTGGAGATGATCATGTCAATGCTCTAATTTGGCAGGCAATCGCTATTCCGAGCTTTACCCTCGTCGTGGTAGACCCTGACCCGAAAAATGACTTTGTTTCCAAGCTTGAGAAACTCCAGGACGAACGTATTTGGATTGTCAAAGGATGGGAATTGGGGACCTTTGAACATTTCGTCAGGAAGCTGTTGCCAGATCTGAGAGAAGAGGAGATTCATGCGAAGGTGATGCGCACCTTCAAGGAGCTTGCGCCAGCCAAGGATAGCACCGGAGGTGCAGAAGGGGACGGTGATGGCAAGTGATCATGAGATAGGGCGCATCGTTGCTGTCGATACTGCCCAGGTGACTATTGAATTGAACCGGGACCTGAAGGCCCTCACACGGTCTACGTATGAGGGAACTCTGGAGGTAGGACGGATCAATTCGTATATCATCATTCCCGTCGGTGCCAGGCGTATCGTCGCCATGATCACACGTGTTGTCCTGACAGAAGAAAGCGAATTGAAGGCTGACAAGACAATGGTGTCGCTGCCTTCTTCTCGGAGGCTGATGAAAGCAACCATGATCGGAACTATCGATGAAGGGCGGTTCCGGCAGGGAATCAACCTCTTTCCGGTTTTGGATTCACCGGTTCTGATGACGAGCAAGGCGGACCTTGATGCCATTTTTGGGAAAGGGGCAGGTATCGACGCCGGGACGCCTGAGGAACCGGGATTCTGCATCCCGATTGGGCATTCCGCTGTGTTTCCTAATTACGAGATCAAGATCGACCCCGATGCATTCTTCGGCAAACACGCGGCTATAATCGGTAGTACAGGCTCCGGGAAATCCTGCTCCATCGCAACAATTGTGCAATCCGTGATCGAGCATCCCGCAGTGAAGCAGACCAGGTTCATCATCCTTGATACCAATGGTGAATACCGAACTGCCTTCCAGAAACAAAACAAGGATGAATCATGGGCTGACGCACGGCCATCTTTCAAATCACTTTACATCCCCACCGATCCAGCAGAACCGGGGAAACTTACCATCCCATACTGGTTTATGGACTCAGACGATTTTGTCCGCATGTTTCGGGCTTCTCCAGGAGTGCAGAGACCCGTGCTGCTGCATGCGTTGTCATCGGCACGAGAGGATTGCGAGGGGCCAAGTTGGATATCGTTAAGGGACAACCTGCGGTTGGAATGCCACAGGCTCATGTCAGCTGCAGCGAACGGAACGTGGCAAGATAGAAGCTCAATAGCAGCGATTTGTGACGGGGTCATCCGGTCAATGGAATCCGAGGATAACAAAAAGGCAATAGAGGACCTAAACAAGAATTACCCCTCCTTGACCGCAAAGTCTATTAAGGAACTGTTTCAAGAAGTTAAGCAGATTGCGGGAAGGCAAAGCACGTCGGACTACGACCCTCTGGCAATGGATGTTAGACAAAATGTAGATGCCAAACTAAACTCGCTTTTGGCTGTATTAATGACAACTCCTCAGTTCGCTTCGGGTGCGATATCCAGCTCAGCCGACTGCCCAAGGTATTTCAGCAAGCATAAATTCCGCGATCAGCATCTCGAAAACGCAATCACTCGCGACGAAGCGAGCTCTTCGCGTGCACGTGACAACTGCGCCACGATGTTGATGCGAATTTACCGGCTACTCGAGGATTCCCGTTTTGAGTTTCTCTTCGGCCCAACGTCCGGTGAGTGGCCATCCATTAAGCATTCTTTGGCAACATTCATGCGGGACATCTTAGGAGTAGAAACCTGTCCCGATGTGATTCTTAGTAGCAACGAAGAATGCCCTGAAGGCCTATTGCCTTTCTATGATCGGCAGAGACGTGGTGCGTCGCGCTCCAACGTCGTCATCATCGATCTTAGTCTTCTTGCTTCCGAAGTCCTTGAGAATGTAACAGCACTTATTGGTCGCCTCATCCACGAGTTCCTTCAGAGACTGACCGATCCTGTTAGCGGAATCGGTCGCGGAGAATACCCGGTTGTTCTGGTACTTGAGGAGGCACAAAACTATATCCACGAAGGTAGAAGAACTGAGGAAGATTCGATTTCGAAACTCGTATTTGAGCGCATCGCGAGAGAAGGACGGAAGTATGGTTTGGGTTTGGTTGTGGTCTCGCAACGTCCCAGTGAACTCTCAAAAACGGTTCTGTCACAATGCAACAGTTTCATCGTCCATCGGCTGCAGAACCCTGAAGACCTACGGTATTTTCGCGAAATCGTACCTGGTATTTACGGGCAATTGCTTGATCAGCTCCCAGCACTTGCCCCTCGCAGTGCTTTGGTTTTGGGCGAATGTGTGCAAGCCCCCGCCCTGGTTGAGATGCGGGAAGTCAGTCCTGTTCCAAAAAGCAAGAACCCGAAGTTTTACAAGAGCTGGACACAAGAGGAGAAGGAACCTGACTTTGAAGCCGTATGTGACAAATGGGAAGGAAGAAGAATAACTGATACTGGGTCATCGGGGGAGGATGCATGCGAAAATTTTCGGTCGGGAGATGATTCATGAGCTTCCGCTTTTGGAGAAGAATCAAGAATAAATAAAATGGTCTGTAAGTGGTATAATGTTTGTCCTCTGAGGAGATTAGAAAAAGAAGGGAGAATAGGTGATAGGTGGAGAAGGGAATATTGTGAGACAGAACGAAATTGGAAAAACTGCAAAAGGTATCAGATGACAGAGAGATGTGAAGCCCATCCTGATAATATGATGCCAAGTGGAACGTTGCTCAAATAGCCAGGAGTCTCAGTGCTACGATTCACAACTGCGGTGACGTTTTTTAGTTCTATTTATTCATCGCCGAGCCACACACGGATATCTCGTTGTTTCCAAGTGTTAGAAAACGTATAACGGGGTCATAGCCTAAACCCCACTTCATTTCCCTGTAAAATGGTGTAGATAATGTCTATTCTTTGAAAGAAACTCAGGTCCGGATCATGACAGGAACAAGAAAAATGACGCTTTTGGTTTCTGATAAGAAAAAGGAAATTTATTATGCAGGGAATCCTGATATCGTTAAAAAGTATCCCGTGATTGGCGTTTTGGCATCCGGCAAGGCCCCGGAACCAGTCGTGTGGGATAGCTACCATCTCTTTTATGCCCTGCGTGATTCAGATGTAACTATCGCCGGGGGCTGGCACTCTCCCTTAGAAAAAGGCATCCTTGATGCCTTGATCGAGGGCAAGGTAAATATCGCTTTATTTGCGGCAAAAGGGCTTGAAAAGCTGCTAAAACTTGTAAGAAAGCTTCAGCGTAAACTCTCCCAGATCAATGATACCGTCGGCCTGGACAGCAGTGTGATAGGAGAGGTTGCCGATCCCAAAACATTTAACACCTTAAATCGTATAGCAGGGGAAGATCATACGATTATCGAGGAGTTAGAGGCGTTCAGTGAACTTGCCGGCAATGAGCTGATGAAGCAACAGCTTTCACAGTTTTTGAAGTCTTATTCAGCCTCCCAGATCGAAAGCATTCCCTTCGGCATACACAGCGGAAAAGACAGGGGAGATTTGGGTTCGGGGATTTTTTTCTACTATAAGGCGGAGGATAATCATTTCTGGCGGTTTTATGATGTAGGTTACAACCGTATCCTTGATAACAGGTTAGACATTTTTAGAAGGATCTATTGCAAGCCTGATACGCCCAGGATTGAAGCGGATATTGATATCTATGAAATCAAAGAAAAGGTTAAGGAAGCTATCTCGGAGGATACCAAAGCCAAAAGGGCTGCGATGATGGCTCCTAAAAAACTGGACAAGGTTCAATCAGATCTGATTGCCATATTACGAGAAGGAGTGGCCCACCGTAAAGTGGACAAAGCCTCAGCGTATGACATCATAAAAATACTTAACCTTCCCATGACTTCAGCATTTATTAAAGATCTGAAGACGGTGCGTGACCTTTTCAATAATGACAAGAATTATTTTGAGTTGCAGGAATCACTAAAGGTTTTTTCAAGCCAATTTGAGTCAAGCGTAAAAGTTGAAGAGGAAAAAGAACCGGAGAGCAAATCATATGCCCCAGAAGACCTGGAATTGATATGTTATATGACACTTTCAGGGCAATAGGTGATGTATGGGGGAAGGACGTTTGATGAGGGAAGATAGGATAACGGGGTTCATATACAGAGGACTTTCACCCCATAAGTTCACGCCCATGCCGGGCGTACACAAGACGTTCCAGCCGACCTCGTACCTCGGCGGCTGAACTCACCGTTGAGGCTCAAGAATTGACATGATCCTGTGGACGATACAAACAGAGGAGGCCTGGTCAGAACTCCAAATTGGCGGTATGCTTCACGTAACCCGAGAGAATATCACGGAAAGCAATTGGATTCATCCATACGAGTGGATTATAGATCAGATGAAGATGCGTCTTGGCCCTCAACCAAAGCCGGAGTGTTTTCCCATTTGGGCATGGTACCAATGGGAAAATGAGAGCAGACGAAAGCCGGACCTTCGCGTCGCAGGCCATCTCTCCAAAGGCCAAAAAGGAGTGAGAATCGAATTTGAATGTTGTGATGAAGCGGCACTATTGTCTGATTTTGATCTCTGGCACTATGTTCTCAATTACTGGTACCTGCCAGAGTCTGAAGCTGAAGGAGAGGAATTTGAACTTGAGCTAAAGCAATACGGATTGTCATTCTTTGACACAAAACCACTACCGAATCCCAAATTCCACGACAGAATAGTCAAAAGTTGGAATCGCATATTCGATTTGAGTTGGTTTGAAGAGGATTTGGTCTTGCCCTTGCCCAGGAAGTCAATTCAAGCAACGTTATGGGAAATAAGTATAGATCAGGTCAGGAATTACACGCATTTCAAATCCAGATGACCAAGATATCCCAATATGCTCTTATGCCGCAAATCTCAAATTGGACAAATAAATGAATCAAAGGTTTACGGTCAATTCTGTCCATTGACAAGGCCAAGCAGGCCGAACTGGCTCAAGCCGGCCAATAAGTCAATCCATCTGATCGTTGTTACGCCGGCGCTTTAGGGTTTCACAAAAGACCGAGCACCAGAAGCAGAAGGAGATAATGAGATGAAAACACTTTCAGAATGGCCCCATGGGACACTGGACAAAAAGCTGTTAGAAAAATGCCGCGATATTGTAGCCGGCATAGAACCTGGGGCAGAGGTCTTCCTGTACGGATCACGCGCGAGAGGAGAGGCTGGGCCGGATTCTGACTATGATATCTTTATTTTGGTAAATCGTGCGCTCACACGAGAACTTGAAGATAAAATCAGTTTTGCTCTTTATGATCTGGAGTATGAATCTGATGTTGTCTTGAGTGTACACATTTATGAAAAAAGTTTCTTTCAAAGCCCGTTGGGGCAGGTTATGCCGCTTTTTAACAATGTCAGAACTGAAGGGGTTCGCATATGAACGACGCGGAAATAACCCTGATAAGGTACCGCATGGATCGGTCTAAAGAGGTATTATCTGCCGCAAGAT
>JAOQII010000037.1 GCA_026134025.1 Candidatus Syntropharchaeum sp. | reverse complement strand
TTGCAAAGCTTATGAGTGTTTGCATGTTATTATATTGAATTATGAGGGTTTAAAGGTTTGGGTTTTGCAAAGTTCTCAATTATTATATTAGGAAAAGAGATGAATGATGCTTTCGGTTTTGGTTAAAAAGATTTTTTAGTGGTTTGTTGTGTTTGGTAGGGTTGAGGGTGGGGGGTTTTCAAAGTTCTCTATTGTGAATAAAACCAAAAGTTTTTATAAATTTAGGATTACCTACTCATCCGTGAAGAGAGAGATAACGCTCGCTGAGATTCAGACCGGTGAAGTGAAGCGGGTTAAAGCAGTTCTTGGAGGACGTGGAATTCAGAATAACATCCGTTCGATGGGTATTAGAGAGGGTAAGGTTCTGAGGGTTGTAACAAGACAACCGATGCGGGGTCCGATTATCGTGGAGATTGACGGGATGAGGATAGCGATAGGTAGAGGCATGGCAAAGAAGATTCTCCTGGGTGATCTATGAAGAAGTTACTTCTCATGGGAAACCCGAATGTGGGAAAGAGTGCGATATTCTCACGTCTCACAGGAACAAGGGTCGTGATATCAAACTACCCTGGCACAACCGTGGGATATAAGAAGGGCACGATGTGCCTTGACGGAGAATGTGCTACAGCTTTTGAGGTTATAGACGTTCCAGGCATCTACTCACTCGATCCGGTCTCGAAGGCGGAAGAAGTTGCGGTTGAGATGCTCGATGAGGGGGATATCATCATCAATGTCATTGACGCAACGAACCTTGAGCGAAACCTCTACCTCACGCTTCAGCTGATGGAACGAGGAATTCCCCTTATAATAGCACTCAATATATGGGATGAGACCTCACACAAGGGCATCAAGATCGATCACGAGAAATTGAGTGAGCTTCTCGGTGTCAGGGCAATTCCAACCGTTGGTGTGAGTGGCGAAGGAATAAAAGAGCTTGTATCTTCCCTGCCTGATACGCCACCAGAGATGAAGCCACATACAGATGAAGAACGGTGGATTGAGATCGGAAAGATTATAAGAGAGACGCAGAGGGTCACACACCATCATCATACACTCCTTGAGCGACTTGGAGATATAAGCGTCCATCCCTCGACAGGAATTCCACTTGCTGTTCTTATCCTTGCTTTTACATTTGCCATGATAAGGTTTATCGGAGAAGGGCTCATCGATTACGTATTTGACCCACTCTTTGAGCTATACACCCCGTTTGCATATATGATAAGCCAGTATCTTGGAGGAGAAGGATTTTTACACGATATCTTGATTGGAACACTGATAGGAGGTGAAATCGATTATGTGGAGTCGATGGGGCTTATCACAACAGGGTTGTATGTGCCAATCGCGATGGTACTACCTTACATCGTCCCGTTCTACCTTTTTCTCGGACTTTTAGAGGATAGTGGGTATCTACCAAGGCTTGCAGTCCTGGTTGATAACATCATGCACAAAATTGGGCTTCACGGGCTTGCGATCGTCCCCCTGTTTCTTGGACTTGGGTGTAATGTGCCAGGTGCGCTTGCAACGCGCGTTCTCGAGACAAAAAGGCAACGTTTCATTGCAGCAACTCTTATGGCGATCTGTGTTCCATGTGCAGCTCAGAGCGCGATGATAATCGGTTTAGTTGGAAGATTCGGGGTAACTGGGATTGCCATAGTATTTCTAACACTTCTTCTCACAATGTTTATACTTGGATTTCTGCTCAAATTTGTCATTCCTGGCGTGAGTCCTGAGATATTCATGGAAATTCCATCCTATCGCATTCCCTACTGGAGTGGGCTTCTCAAGAAGCTGTGGATGCGCACCAAGGCTTTTCTACTCGAAGCGATCCCAATGGTCTTATTCGGCGTTCTTATCGTGAATGTCCTCTATATTCTTGGAGTTATCGCTTATCTCGGCACGTTGATGGCGCCCCTTGTTAAAGGCATTCTTGGGCTTCCAGAGGCTGCCGTCGGTGCGCTTATTGTTGGATTTTTGAGAAAGGATGTGGCTGTGGGAATGCTTCTACCGCTCAATCTCACGATGGCACAATCTATCGTTGCGAGTGTCGTTCTTGCGATGTACTTCCCATGCATCGCTACATTTATAATCATGCTAAAAGAGCTTGGTCTAAAGGATATGGTTATGTCTGCATCGATCATGGTTCTCTCAGCCCTTCTTGTTGGGGGGATCCTGAATTTGATACTATAAATTGAGGGTGGGATGACATTATGTTATCACGAGGAATGGAAGATTACCTTGAAGTGATATACAAGCTTATACAGGAGAAGGGTTATGCGCGATCGACTGATATCGCCCACCAGCTCGATGTACGACCACCGAGTGTCACAGAGATGGTTCAGAGACTCGATGAGGATGGACTTCTTGTATATGAAAGGTACAGGGGGATTACGCTTACAGAAGAGGGTGAAAGAGTTGCGAAGTCTGTTTTGAGAAGACACGCACTTTTATTCGAGTTTTTAACACTTCTGGGGGTTGATGAAGAGATTGCAGACCTGGATGCATGCGGAATGGAACACTGCCTGCATCCCGAGACTGTCAAAGTTATAAGCTGCTTTCTTACCTGTTTGAAGGGTCGGACCGGAGAAAAATTGAGGAAAGAACTTGATAAAATATCGGAGGCGTGTAACGATTGAAGGTTCGTACATTCTCCTCATAAAAAATGATGAAGATCGCCATATCGTTATCGGGAAGCTTGGTACGATCCGCTTCAGAAGGGGCTTTTATGCCTACACCGGTTCTGCGATGGGTGGGATCGAGGCAAGAATAGATCGCCATTTGAGAGATGATAAAAAGCTATTCTGGCATATCGATTACATCCTGCAGCGTATGAGGGTTGTGAGTCTGATATTTTCAGCGACTGAAAAGAAGTATGAGTGTGTACTTGCAGATCACCTCTCATCGTCTTTTGATGCGGTTGAATCCTTTGGATCGAGTGATTGTCGATGCAGGAGTCATCTCTTTTATAGCCCTGATTATGAGCGGTTGCATCTTGGGGCATTTATGGCATTCATTTGAGTGTGTCTATAGAGAACTTTGAAAAACTCCCCACCCTCAACCCTACCAAACACAACAAACCACTAAAAATCTTTTTAACCAAAACCGAAAGCATCATTAACCTCTTTTCCTAATATAATAATTATGAAGTCCCTAATCGATTATTTTTTGAATGAAGAGTACGCAAAGGTTGAACGTCTTGGTGACAGGCTTGCAGAAATAGATCCCCTGATTAACTGGGATGCTTTCAGCATGAGGCGTAAAGCACGCCTCATACACCCATGTCCTACCTGCGGTAGGACTATTCGCTCGTTCTGAGCGAGTTTTCCAGCCTTCGGCTGGACTGGTCCGACTGAAAGTCGGACATTTTGCCTAAGTTAAGCTTTCAGAAAGCCTGCGGTGAAGATGATCTTCACTGCATTCGCCTTTGATCTTTATCAGCTTTCCATGATCAGACACCGTGAGGCAGCTTAGCGTAAGCTGTCGTCAGATTACGGATTAGAGGGGGGAATTGGGGGTGATGAATGAATATTGATGGAGAATCTGGTGTTAGCGGCACTTATTCATGAAGAGGTTCGTTTTAAGTTTTGACTGGTGTGGGGAGGGGTAAATCAAAATACTCAAAGGTTTATATCGTATCGGATGGTGAGCGTGAGGTAATTTCAGAGATCCCGAAGAAAGTGACTGAACTCGATAAACAGCTTGGGTTTGATGTATTCCCTAAAGTGATGCGGAATTAGGGTTTCAAAGAGGAAGAGATGAGACTTTCAGGTTCTCACAACTTCCTCCTGAGATCTGGATTCTCCTCGATAAACTTCAAAACTTTCTCGTCTCTGAGTGCTTCCTTCCCATGAACCGCCTTTATGTGCTCGATAATTCCAACCTTCTGAATACCACATAAGGGACATTCATACACTCTTTTCCTTTTTTCTTTGGTTTCGACCTGCTCTTTTGACCTGGCTCCTATTACCTCCTGCCATGAGAAGGCGAACCAGATAATAAAGGGGAGTGAAGCCCCCACAACTCCGATCGAGTCCACAACAATGGTTGCAGGTTGCGAACTCTCAAGAAAAGCCGGGAAATGGGCAACAAGGTCGATGACGTGTGATACCATAAGAATCAAGAGGCCAACCACAAGCATCCAAACTTTCCTCTCCTTCGATACGAATGATGCAAGAACGAGCGCGATGAATGGTATGATATTGAAGTTTACAAGGTGCGCATTCGCCAATCCTATAAACTTATCACCACAGATGAAGCCGATATCTCCCTGAGTCATGATCTTTGTCGAATAACCCATAATAGCAAGCGGGAGACGTGATATATTTGCGAGAAGAAGCACGTAAAACTTTCCAATCCAGACCCATGGTATAAAAAGCACGGTCGATACGATGAAAAACCGTGCAACAAACCTCAAAAACTCATCTCTGCCCCACATTCTCTTCCCTCCCAACAACAACCCTTAGCCAGATGAGGAATGTAATAACCACGAAGATGATAAATGTCGTCTGCCAGAGGTAGACGTGAACAAACTCAAATGCACCTGGAGAATTAACCCCAACAATCGCCAGGACGATTAGCCTGATAATATCGAGTGTATACAGGATCAGAATGCCTGGAAAAAAACCAATAACCTTGTTTCTGATGGACGTGGGATATGCGATTATAGCAGACGCATAGACAATGATCGAGAATACAGCGGTGCATTCGTCTATAATCTTCAGGCTAAGCCCGCAAGTGGTCACTATCTCACCAGCAACCGAGGTCTCCATCCCGATCAGAGGCAGGAGAAATCCGAGTATCGCTGCTGTACCCATCCGTATCACTGAAAGCTCATCTCGCAGGACGTAGTACGTGCTATAGAGTACGAGAACTGCCAGGGCAAAACCGATGATAAATCTTCCATGTTCACTCTGAAGTTCTGCTTTTATATCCACGTTCATCGATTGCTTTTCATCATATAATAAAGCATAGGTTTATGTAGGTTTGAGATATCTAAGATTTTTGATGGGTGTTAGGAAGAAGCAGGCTCAGGAACATAAGCGAGAGCTTGATCGGATAATAACCGAATGGATGGAGACTTTAGCCCTTCCTGAGCCCTATTACATCCATATCAGCGATTTGACAGAGGAGTTCCACCTTACAAAGCGATCCAGATGGTTTTATGACACCTCAAGGAATGAGTTTATACTTGAAGTTGAGAAGAGCCGGCTTTTCGAGGATCTCGTGACAAACCACCTGAAAGGATGGCGATCAGACGCAAAGAAACTGAATGAGGAGTGGAAGAGATACAGATCACTTGCAGAAGAATACATCTTGAGTTGCAGGGCGTTTTACCGCAGGATCGAGAGCGAAGTCGATGCTGGGCTTGAACCGGTTATAGGAAATAAGAACGCACTAACAATCACAGATAATTTCACCCGATTCATCTATCAGAATGCATTCTACCGCCAGATGAATATATACGGTTTCGAAGAGATGACGTATCAGATCAAGGGCAGAGGGAAAAACGCTGAGTTATGGCTTGGAAATACTGTGCTTGCCGGTGGGGTCATGGATGATATTGCAACACTCAAGAATATACATCGTGCTTTGATGGCGTCATTCGGTATTTATGCGGATGAGGTTGATGCAATCGTCGAGAATAAGCGGGCACTTGACGATCTTAAAGATGAACTCATCTATTATATGGAGAAACTTCTCAAGAAGAAGCGGCTCAAGGGAAGATGTAATTACACAGGGTAAGAACGTGTCTACACAGCGACTTATCTATGAACCCTGGGAGTACTGGCCTGTTGAGCGAAACTGGGCACGAAGATATACCGGACTTACCCAAACGCCAACGAGGGCCAGGTACAGATCCTATCTTTATGAGGTTAGAGAAGAGTACGTGATGAGAAACAGGCACATTCTCGACTCATTATACTCAGATAAATACAGATCCTGGCTCAACTACATTTATCTATTTTATAGAGGCTTAAATTTTGATCCAGCACCAGTACAGGCACTCTTTGGTGATACAACGATCTTGCTGAACTGTTTAAGTGATACCGATCTAAAACTTGAGTTCTTCTTTAAATATAAATTGCGTGGTGGAGAGATCATCGAGATAGATGAGGGCGATCCAGAGGCGCTTCTCATGCGAGATGCGAAAACGCACGTTTCGAGAGCTGAGATCTGCAAGCGAATGCCGCCGATCGAGGGATCTGCATTGCTTGCTGAGATGGAAGAAAAAGGAAACAATCTTGAGGCTACACCTTTCTTCGGGCATTTATCCTCATTTGTGGATAGGGGGGTTCTGGAAAGGAGTTCTTTTGAAGTATTTGCACGTAATTTTGATCTTTCTCATGCACCCGATCTTGGATGGAAGGTACGACCTTATGAGGGTGCAATTCCAGAACCGCCAGCATTTAAAGAGCTCTCTTCAAAAGAAATATTTGTAAAGAGGCTCTCATCATGGTTTTGTGGCGGAGAATACTACTCAAACCTCTTTACAACCCAGACAGAGACAATTCTTGAGGATTTTGGACTTGAAGAGATACCACCTACACCGGACGAGACCACAAGAGCTAAAATCAGGTACATGGATGAATCCTATACATATCCTGAGTCTTATGGAGAAAGCAAGATCATCTATGGTACTGAGGCGAAGTTACTCACGATCTTTCCGCCCGGTAGATCAGTAAATGCTAAAGAGGCAGAGGAGATAATAATCAGGCGTAGAGTGACGCGATAAACCATCGCAGAACGTCACCAAAATTTACCCCTGTATTGCCCGATCGCAGGACATCCAAGGCACTGGTTGTTTTTATAAATCGCGCAGTCCTTACACTCGATATCGATTCCGCAGGGCTGCGTATCAACCAGTTTTATATCCATCTTCACGGGTATGATCAACTTTTTTGCCGTGCTGATCACGATATTGAGTTCAACGCTCTCAACCTCTTCAATTGGGCGTATGTGACCGTTTACGATCGCCTCAAGGGTTGGAATGTCCTCACCTGCAAAGAATAGACAGACATTATTCTTTCCCGAGAGGATGAAACCGTTCAGGAAATATGGACAGTCTCTAAACATGTTGATTATACGATTTGTATCTGCGGTTGCGATGTCCACCTTTGCGATGTAAAGACCAAGCTTCAATGGATCTATCCCGCACCGCTTCTCTATCGCTCCCATTCTTTTAAGCTTCTTGAGCCGCATCGCAACTGAGGGCTGTGTGAGTTTGATCCTCTCTGCGATCTCCTTCTGTGAGATATCGGGATTCTCGATAAGAAGTGTAATAATCTCCCGATCCTTTGAGTCGATCTTGAATTCCTTCAGCGGCATCTATAGAGTGATTGTTTTAATAGTATATAGGCTTTAGGGTGATAAACTTATAAATTATAGTCAAAAGCTTTATATATGATAAATAAGATAGAGTATTAAGAGGCATACTATGATAGATGCATGTCCAGGTGCAGTAGACTTCACAGACCCAAAACCGATGTTTGTCAAATGTGAGTGTGGGCGCGAGGTTGAGATATGGACGGATGAGATAAGCGCTGAATGTGAATGCGGTAGAACCGTAAAGCGCGATATGAAATCCGCCTGTTATCTCTGGTGTGAGCATGCTGCTGAATGTATTGGAGAAGAAAACTTGAGGAGGATCAAGGATGGAAAAAGTGAGTGAACACGTGATGTGGGTAAAGAAGCATTTGAGAAAGGGGATTAAATGAGTCTTAGAAGAGAATTAAAACCGAACATTTACTCGGTTGGAGCGATTGACTGGGATAGGAGGCTATTTGATGAACTCATCCCGCTGCCTGATGGGACGAGCTATAACTCGTACTTGATAATAGGAAAGGAAAAAACAGCGTTGATAGACACGGTGGACCCAACCCTGACGGATGTGCTGATAAAAAATCTCGAAGACCTTGGAATTAAGGATATAGATTATGTCATTGCCAATCACGCCGAGCAGGATCATTCCGGGTCATTGCCTCGGATACTCGATATTTATCCCAGCGCTAAGGTGGTTTGCACACCGAAATGCAAAGATATGCTTATGGATCTGCTCTTAATACCCGAGGATAAGTTCATAACAGTGGCTGACGGGGAGACTTTGTCATTGGATAGCAAAACACTGGAGTTCATCCATGCACCGTGGGTCCACTGGCCAGAGACGATGCTGACGTACCTGAGAGAGGATAGGATCCTTTTTACATGCGATTTTCTCGGCTCGCATCTTGCAACCAGCGATCTGTTTGTGACCGACGAGGCAACAGTCTATGAGGCAGCCAAGCGATACTATGCAGAGATTATGATGCCTTTCCGGCCAATTATCAGGAAAAACTTAGCGCGGATACAAGATTTGGAGATAGACATAATCGCACCGAGTCATGGTCCTGCGCATAATAAGCCGGACGTCATTCTCAATGCTTACAGGGATTGGGCTTCTGATGATGTGAAGAATGAGGTGGTCATACCTTACATCTCAATGCACGGCACAACGAAACAAATGATAGATTACTTTGTAGAGGCTTTGATTGAACGAGGAATAACAGTAAAGCAGTTCAATCTGTCAGAAACAGATATTGGGAAGTTGGCGATGGCATTGGTAAACGCAGCCACGGTTGTTATCGGGTCTCCAACAGTTCTGGTCGGGCCGCATCCGAAAGTGGTTTATGCTGCTTATCTCGCAAATGCGTTGAGACCAAAATTGAGATTTGCATCTATCATCGGATCTTATGGTTGGGGTGGCAGGATGGTGGAACAACTTGCAGGAATGATTCCCAACTTACAGGTAGAAATACTGGATCCGGTTGTTGTTAAAGGAGTTCCGAAAAAGGAGGAATTCAGGGCATTGGACAGATTAGCAGATGAAATCGCGAATAAGCATAACGATCTGGGCATACTCATAAAATAGAAAAGATTGGCAAACTTGTAAAAAGACAGGAGAGTTAAATATGTCGGATGAAAAGAAGAATGATCTGCCTGAGAAGGCTGCAATTGTACAGCGAGACTATGAGACGTATGCAATCGCACCGCATATACCAGGAGGAATCTGTGATCCCGCCACATTGAGAAAGATCGCAGACGTAGCAGAGAAGTATAATGCCAAGGCGTTGAAGCTGACTTCTGCACAGCGAATAGCAATCGTTGGTATCGCGGAAGAAGATATTAAGGCCGCATGGAGTGATCTTGGAATTCCACCGGGTCATGCGATTGGGCTATGTGTCAGGAGTGTTAAGTTTTGTCCTGGAACAACATTCTGCAAGAGGGGGCAGCAGGATTCGGTGAAGCTGGGCATGGAACTTGACAGGCGGTATCATGGACTGGATCTGCCATCAAAGTTCAAGATCGGGGTCTCAGGATGTACCAACTGCTGTGGCGAGTCATGGATAAAGGATCTTGGATTCATCGGGATGCCGAAGGGCTGGAAGGTGGTTGTTGGTGGTTGTGCAGGAGCGATTCCCTCGATCGCAGAGGTTCTGGCGGAGGATTTGAGTGATGACGAAGCAATCGCGCTTGCAGACAAGGTCATAAACCACTATAAAGCCAGCGATACCAAGAAGCGTCTGGGCAGATACATCAGGAAGATCGGATTTGAAGAATTCAAGAAAGATTTGGGGGTGTGAAGTAGGTTAGAATATGAGAAAAGGTTCTGTAATTTTTGTGCTGCTGCTATTGGTCCTTACCTTTATGGGATCTGCGGTAGCATCGGAGTGTACAGACTGTCATGAAAGCGTGACACCGAAGATCGTTGAAGACTTCAGTAGCGGTGTGATGGGCGATAAGATCGACTGTTCGAACTGCCATGGATCGGCACACAATTCCGCCGATAATGTGGAGAATGTGAAATTCCCAACCCATGAGACCTGTGGTGCCTGTCACGATGTACAGGATACCCAGTATATGGAGGGTAAGCACAGTATCGCATGGGCCGCTCTCTTTGCACCTCCCACAACCGGTGATCAGCCAAAAGAGTTAATGGAGGGTCAGAAGGGATGTGGAGGTTGCCACAAGATCGGAGCAAAGGATGAAACAGGCTGAGATGATTACGAGTACGGTGTGGTGGGCTGTGACAACTGCCATACACGACACAGCTTCTCTGTTGAGGAGGCGAGAAAGCCTGAAGCATGTCTGCCATGCCATCAGGGTTTTGACCATCCACAGTGGGAGATGTACTCAACATCAAAGCACGGTGTGATCTACCAGACAGAGGGTGATAGATGGGACTGGAGTGTACCGCTCAGTGAGGCAGGCGACGAGTACACCGCTCCAACATGTCAGCTCTGCCATATGAAAGATGGAGATCACGCGGTGATGACAGGCTGGGGCTTCCTCGGTGTCAGGGTTGAAGAGCCAGATGATGAATGGATGGACGATCGTGTATCTGTACTCAAGGCTTATGGTGTACTCGATGCAGACGGAAATCCAACAGATAGGTTCGATCTCGTGGGTGCTGCAAAGCTTGCGCGGCTTACGATGGATGAATGGAATGCCGAAAGAGAGGAGATGATTGCAACCTGCAGTGAGTGTCACTCAGAGACATTTGCAAGAAACTCACTTGAAGAGGGTGATCACCTTCTGAGAGAATCTGACAGGATCTATGCAGACTCAATCGAGACGGTTGCAGCCCTTTACAGGGATGGGATTCTTCCAGAGCCAGAGTACATCGAGGAACTTCCATCATATCCGTATCCGGATGTTCTGAGGTTCTATGATCAGGCAACACCAATCGAAGAAGACCTCTGGAAGATGTGGATGGAGTACAGGATGCGAACATTCCAGGGTGCGTTCCATGCAAATCCCGACTACGTTCAGTGGTATGGATGGGGACCACTCAAAGAGACCGCTGTGAGAATTCAGGCAGAGGATGAGCGATTGCGGGCTGAGGCAGCAACTCCAGAGAGTTCGGTAGAAGAGAGTCCTGGGTTTGGTGCGATCATCGGGATTGCAGCGATACTTGGACTGGTTCTCTACCTTAGAAGAAGGGGATAAGTTAATTACCCCTTTTCTTTTTTTAAAAATATGGAGGTTTTAAGAATGGAACCTGTAAACGAGAATAAGATTGGTATTGCAAAGGGAACTGAGCTTGAAAAAGTTGTGAAGGCAAACTTCCAGGGTGAGACGACGGAAGTCGGGCTTTACCTTGCGATGGCACGATGTGCACAGCGAGAAGGTTACCCCGAGATCGCAGAGGTCTTGAAGACGCTTGCCTTTGAAGAAGCGGCGCATGGAGCACGATTTGCTGAGTTCAACGCCGAGATCTCAACGAGCACAGAGGAGAATCTGAAATATATGCTTGAAGGCGAACGAATGGCGAATAAGGAGAAGTTAGATGCTGCGATGAAGGCGAAAGAACTCGGGCTTGATGAACTTCATGATCTCTTCGATGAATCCTCCAGAGATGAAGCGAGGCATGCAAAAGCACTTGAAGGTCTCCTGAAGCGGTATTTTGGTTGATAGATTGATATGAAGATCGCTGTGGTGAGATGCGAGATCGTGTCTGAGGTATGCCCTGGTGTTGGCTGCTTCAAGGCATTCAATGATCGGAAGGAGTATTTCAAAGATTATGGAGAGGATGCTGAGATCGTGGGGTTCTTTACCTGCGGCGGGTGCTCTGGCAGGCGGGTTATGAGGCTTGTTGGAAGCCTTAAGAAGTACGGGGTCGATGTAATCCATCTTGGGTCCTGTATGACGATGGGTGAGCGAGAGGGATATCTCCCATGCCCGCATCTGGATACGATCAGATCAGGTATCGAGTCAAAAGGTGTCAACGTGGTATCAGGGACGCATCATTAGAGAAGAGGTTACTGAATATGGTAAAACGACTCATCATAAAGATAGACGAGGAGAAATGTGATGGCTGTGGGGAATGTGTCATCGCATGCGAGGAGGGAGCACTTGAGATCATCGATGGAAAGGCTAAGGTTGTCAAAGAGAGTCTCTGCGATGGTCTTGGTGCGTGTATCGGCGAATGCCCACAGGGAGCGCTTACAATCGAAGAACGTGAAGCAGAGGCGTTTGTGGAGGTAGAGGTACCTGCATGCCCTTCCACAAAGTCGATGGTCTGGGAAAAACCTTCTGAATCGAAAGAAACAGCACGAGCAAGCTCTGAGCTTTGCCAGTGGCCAGTTCTACTCAATCTTGTATCTCCACAGGCTCCCTATTTCAAGAACGCAGATTTACTCCTTGTTGCAGATTGCGTTCCTGTTGCATACCCGAACTTCCACGCCGATTTTCTTAAAAATCACGCTATCGCGGTTGGTTGCCCGAAGTTCGATGATGTTAACGCCTATCTGGATAAGGTTACAGAGATCCTGAAGCAATCAGATCTTAAAAGTCTCACCGTGCTCTACATGGAAGTTCCATGCTGTTTTGGACTTGTACATCTTGCACAGGAGGCGGTCAAGCGATCTGGAATGGATGTGCCGTTCAAGGTCATTAAGATTGGGATAAAGGGAGACATTGTTGAGGAGAAAAGATGTTCTCAAGCAATCTGAAGCTAATCGTAATTTACAGCGATCTCTTCGGAGATAAGTTCATCAGAAACCTCGTGAATACGACAACCTTCTGTATATCCTGCGCTGAGGCGTGCGATCACTGCAGAGAAGGTAAGTTTAACTTTTCGACAAATATCGTGGGTATCTTCAAATTACCGGATCCTGCAACGCTTCCCGAATTTATCGAGGAAGGAATCGAGGAGTACATGCCACAGAATCTCCCAGAAGCAGATCTTGCGATAGTATCAGGGGTTCACAATGATATTCTGCTTGAGCTTCCATATCTTCTTAAAAGTGCGGGGATAAAAGCGATGATCGTCCCAATCGAGGCATCAGCACGTCTTGGAATTGCACAGGTTCAGGAAATATGTGAGAAACTTGAAATCGAGTTTGCCGCACCAAAACCGTTCTGTGAGCTTGATCTTGATCCTGATAAGCCTGTGATCTCACAGTTCATCGAAGAGTTCGGTATCGGGCGACCGAAGCTAAACGTGGAGCTTGATGGAGAGAGAATTGCCCGTATGGATGTTATAAGGAGTGCCCCCTGTGGCTGCACATGGTACATCGCAAAGCAGCTTCGAAACGTTAAGATTTCAGATAGAAGAGAGTTATGGGATCGGATCAGTGAGGCACATCACTCCTACCCCTGTACCGCAAGCATGGAGCACGATTCTGTACTTGGAGATACGATACTTCATAAGGCGGGGTATATTGCGAGGGAGGCGGTGGAGGAAGGAATTGAGGAAAAAACAATTTTATAGCATTCGCAAATAATGGTTTTAGCAGGGGTGGGTTTCTGTTTTTTGTTATTGGTAACCGGTATATATGTTTATACTCCCCAACAAAACTAAATCCTCTATGGGATGAATTCTTTCTATTCACGA
>JAOQII010000036.1 GCA_026134025.1 Candidatus Syntropharchaeum sp. | reverse complement strand
GGAGATGGTTGTACAGAGGGTACAGGTCGAAAGAGGAATTGTAGAGGCTCTGCTTGAGTGGTGAATATGGGAGGGGGGGGTAAATCCTGTTGGAGAAGTGGCTTGATACCTGCAACAAATACAGAGTTGAGTTTGATAGCATTGATGATTCAGTTGACTGGTATAACAGGACAAATGCCACATACGAATTGGAGAGATTAGTGGAGGAGAAGATATGAGACGAAATAAATATAAGACAACACAGAGTCCTTTTAATTGGATGAACGATAAAGATATGATCGATACGTTGATCGTTGATGCGATGCTTGCAGGTGGGATCGACTTTTTTTGCAGTCTACCGTGCAACATGCTTGCAGGTATCATCAGGATAATTGATGGGCGGGATGACCTCGATCACATACCGATTACACGGGAGGAGGAGGGTGTTGGTATTGCTGCTGGTGCACATCTTGGTGGGAAGAACCCTGCTATCCTCATGCAGAACTCAGGTCTTGGAAACTCGATAAACGCCCTCCTCTCGCTGACTACCCTCTACAGGATGCCGCTTCTGCTTTTGATGAGCCATCGAGGCGGGAGATACGAAAGAATCGTGGCTCAGATGCCGATGGGTGATGCAATAATACAACTTCTTGAGACACTTGGAATCGATTACTGCTCCATCTTCAGGCGATCGGATATCGCTTCAATACGTCTTTTCGCAAAAGATGCAATCTTAAAATCTGAGATCAAAGCAGTTTTACTTCAAAAGGAGCTTTGGGATGAAGAGAGTTGACATCTTAAGAATTGTTCTTAAAGTTGCAGTGGAAATAAGGGGGTTTATCATATCAAACCTCGGCTTCCCAAGCCGCGAGCTTTACCATATCAGAGACCGTGATGAAAATTTCTATATGCTTGGCTCGATGGGGCTTTGTGGATCTATTGCACTCGGGCTTGCGGTTTCATCACCAAAAAAAGAGGTGATCGCTATTGAGGGCGATGGTTCGATCCTGATGAACCTGGGATCACTTGCAACAGCAGCAAACATCAGACCACCGAACCTGACAATTCTGATTATAGATAACGAGGCGCATTCATCGACAGGTTTTCAGCCGACATTCACAGCTGGTGTGACCGATCTGGCAGCGATTGCCCGTGGCGCGGGGATAGAAGACGTGGTCACGGTCAGAGATGAGAAGGAACTTGAATCAAGGTTTTTTGATGCGGTAAAATCTGATAAATTGAGTTTGATCGTTGCGAAATCAGATAAGAGCTGGGAGGATGTTCCAATAATAGATTTAGATCCTCTTCTAATGAAAAAGCGATTTATAAAAGCGATTAGAGCGGATTTTGAGGGATAATCCCGAAGAGCTTTACAACATCGCCTATCACAATGATAGCTGGTGGCTTCAGGTTCTTTTCGCTTGCAAGCCTGGTGATATCACCAAGTCTGCCTGTTATGACCCTTTGATTCTTCCTGGTACCGTTCTCGATTATCGCAACAGGCGTTTCAGGGTTTTTACCAGATTCAAGGAGACGCCCTATATTATGCTTTAAACCACCAACACCCATGAGGATCACAAGTGTACCGCTTAAACGACTTAAAACATCCCATTCGAGTACCTCCTCCTCTTTGTGCTCACCTTCGTGCCCAGTTATGAATGTGACTGAGGATGCGTGATCTCTGTGGGTTACTGGAATCCCTGCGTACGCCGGGACAGCGATCGCAGAGGTGATCCCCGGTACAACCTCCACCTCGATCCCTGCCTCAACAAGCTCCTCTGCCTCCTCACCACCCCTTCCAAAGAGGTATGGATCCCCTCCCTTGAGCCTCACAACGATCTTCCCATCTCCAGCCTTCTCGATGAGGAGCCTGTTTATCTCATTCTGAGGTACCGTGTGCCGTGATGCAAACTTCCCAACCGATATCAGTTGGGCACGCTGAGGAAATGATCTGATAATCTCTTCCCCGCATAGCTGGTCGTAAAGTATCACATCTGCCTCATCGATCAGCCTCCTTGCTTTGACAGTTAAAAGCTCAGGATCACCAGGACCCGATCCTACAAGATAAACTTTAGCACTCATGGCACCGTCTCAATACCCAGTTTCTTTAAAATATCAAAGGCGGCCTCGTTGTTATTCACCCTCAGGATTAAAAGTGTCTTTTTCGGTGCATTGACAAAAGCATAGGCGTAGGATATGTTCACACCTCCATCTCCAAGAGCTGATGCAACCCTGAAGAGCGAATCTGTTGTGTTATCTATCTCAATACCAATTACATCCTGTGATGAGACAGTAAAACCTGCATCAAACAACAAAAAGTATGCCTGCTCATAATCATCAACAACCAGCCGCACGATTCCGAATTCACCAGATTCAGCTATGGTAAACGCCCTTATCTCAATCCCGTCACTTGATAAAACCTTTGCGATCTTCGCAAGTGCTCCAGGCTGGTTCTCAACAAAGATAGAGATCTGCTTTATCAACTCCATGAACGCCTCCACTTTGAACTAAGTAAGTCGGATCAGGTATTTATATTAAACCCCGCAGAGAATCTATTGAAGAATGATAGCTGTTGTGATGGCGGGCGGTAAGGGATCGAGATTGGGGTATATCGAGAAGCCGATGATAAGACTTGCAGGCACCCCACTTATAGACTACAGCATGCGACCCCTTCTTGAATCAGGGCTTGAGACGATCATCGCGGTCTCGAAGAACACGCCCAGGACCGCGACTTACTGCCAGAGATCGGGTTACGAGACAATAATGACAGATGGTAACGATTACCATGAAGATCTTTTATACCTTACATCCAAATTTGGTGTGATTTTAACAGCCGTCGCTGATATTCCTTTCATGACCCAGGCACATGTGAAAGCGATTCTCAATTCAAACCGTGAAGAGGATTCTGTTGTGGGTTGTACGATCATTAATGATGAGATTGAACCCTTTGGTCTCAATATCGTTGACGGAACTTGTGATCGCTACCTCCTATTCGATGATCGTTACGTTGGAATCAACATAAACACAAGCGAAGATCTTGATCTCGCAGAAAAGATCTACAGCGAGGTGGACTACAGAAGAAGGGTTAAATCGAGGCTTATCTCATCGTTTTCTCAAAAACTTGATTGAGTTTAAGAAAGATGGGAGTTCAACCGCCCGCGATCGTTCAACAACCTCAGGTCGGGTTGTAGCCTCTGGGATATCGTGCTTCAAAAATTGATTAAGAAACTTGAATGTCACATCATTGTATGCTTCCGGCTCAACAATCGATTTTTCAGATTCAGGCTTCTTGAAAGATTGACGCTTTCGCTGCCCTTTTTCCTTTTCCTGAGCGGGTTTTCGCGAAAGACCTGCTGAGATTGCTTTCTCTCTCTCCTTTGCTCCTTTCTTCTTACCTTGCTCATATAAACGCTTGATCTCCTCCTCAAAGCAGTATTCTTTCGCTCTTTTGAATATTTTTGTGTACTCATCCTCGACCCACCCGATCTCAGAGTGTCGATGATACCCCACCTCATAGCCGAGTTTGTGTGCTGCCTTCATGAGCATCCGCTCAGTTTTATCCCAATCTTTTTTCTCCTTCTTAGCTTTCGGTTTCCTGAATAAAAATAACATGCATCCACCTACTCGATCCTGCCTCCGACCATGACCCCTTTATCTGCGAACTTGACTTTGTGCATGTTACAGTCGTGTTTTGTCCCACGCATTTTTATTATCTGCACTGCTCTTGTCATCGTATTCTTTCTGGGGTCAAAGAAGTTATGCATGAATATCACACCGTCTGCTGCGAAGTGCTCGATCGTGTACGAGGAGGGGTCTGTCATCTCAGAGAGTAAGATCGTCGTGCAGCCGAGATCCTTGAGATTTCTCATGAAACGGCTGATCGATTTCTCTTCTGTTGCATAATCACTATTCAAGAATTTTATGGCAGAAATAGAATCGATGACCACCCGCTTAATCTCGTGTGCTGTCACATACTCCTGAATCTTCTCAAAGATGTATCTGGGTGAGGGAGTGCTATCCTCTGATCCGAAGTCCTGCACGGAATAGTCGAACGCTTGCGGTTTGCCATAAGCAGCAGATGGGCCAAGATCAACGAAGTGCAGCTTGTTAAGCTCCATCAACCCTGATACATTGAAGGTGTAGTTGGACATGTCAGTAACGATATTATCGACATCTTCGTTGAGCGTTATGTACGCACCGTATGACCCGATCATCGCACCGTGTGCTAGAAACTGGACCGAGAATGTGGTCTTACCACTGCCAGGTGGACCCGACACCACATAGACACGCCCCGAAAGCAGTCCCCCCTCAATTATCTCATCAAAACCCTTCACACCTGTGGGTTCTCTCATCGCCTTTATGCCAATACCCCCTTTACTGAAGAATATTTATTCTTACACCGAGGATCTATAAATCTTGTTTGTGCAATTCTCAGATTCCCTGTGGATCACTTATTCTCAAACTGATAGACACCTCGGTAGCCTGAATCCCAGTCGAGTCTCTCTGTAAGTTTCAAGAATACCATTTGCAGGAGACGTGCACCTCTTTTGACCCTGAAGCCAGCAGGGTTCATGACAAGAAGTAGCGCCTCACTCCTTCCACTGTAGCCTGAATCCCATACCGCGGTCTCGATCGTAACACCACACCTGAGCAGGCTCGATCTCGGGAACGCGATCGCCATGCAATCAAGTGGTATATCAACCCACTCGTTGAAGATAATCTTGTATACACCCTGCTTAAGCTCGATCCAGCCACTCTCATCGAACGAAAGCTTGACACTGCTTGAGATCTTTCGGTTGCTGTTATCAAAGTCAACCGCCCCAGCATCAACGATACGCTCAACCGTCATCAGCGTGAGATCGACCCCGTTTGGCTGAATCTGAAGATCAGGATCGATCATACCACCTACAAGCTTACTCAGTCTGGATCTGGATAAGACCCCAATACCATCTACCATAGGGAAGTGTCTGGTCTATACCCTGATATACTTAAGCTTCATGATGCCTCAATAGCGTATTCAAATGTTAGGAGCGAGACCGTGAGAAATAGGACGATATAGATTACGATAAGTACACAATCATCTCTCACATTCAGGAGCACCCCCCCGTTCAAGATAGATTTTAGCGCATGTATCGATGCAGAAAGGAGAGGGAATATAATCGGAAGGAGTATTACAGGGAGTAAAAGCTCTCTCGCTCTCGCACTCAGGACAAGCGCCGAGACGGCGGTGCTAACAACCGTAAAGCCCGCAACTCCAAGCGTGAGAATGGCGAAACTCGTTATAAAGCTACCCTCAAGTGGATAGTCGAGCATCACGATGAATAACGGAAAGAGAATCACCTCGACGAGAAACAGGATTATAAAGTTGTACACGATCTTACCCATCAGAATCGATTCAGCGCTTATCGGGGCAAGCCTCAGGCCATCGAGCGTGCCCCGCTCTTCCTCAGACGTGAATGCACGAAATACCCCGAGCATCCCAACGAATATGAGAATTATCCATAGAAGTGTTGCTCCAACCTCCCTGACGATTAGTTCTGATGCGCCTGTCCCGAAACTTATGAGCATGAGCGTCAAAAAGGCAAAGAGTAGCATCGAATTTACAGTCTCCCTGCTCTTGAACTCGAGAAGCAGATCCTTTTTCGTGATTGTTACAATGTCTGTAAAGCTCAATTCTCCACCCCTGTAAGCTCAATTATGAACTCCTCAAGATCATATCCAAGCGTGTCAAGTTCACCAGAGAAGAGGATTTTTCCATTCATGATAACCCCGATTGAGTCTGCGATAAGCTCAACCTCATTTATATCATGCGTTGTGATAATGATAGTCCGCTCCTCCTCTTTAAACCGCTTTACCATCTCATAAAAGTCTTTTTTCCCCACTATGTCAAGCCCGGATGTCGGTTCATCAAGAATAAGTATCGGTGGATCATGAAGAAGCGCTCTCGCAATTGAGAGTCGTTGTTTCATGCCCCTTGAGAACGTCTTGACATCATCGAACCTTCGGTTAGAGAGTTTAACGACGTTCAGGACATCTTCAACCCGCTTCTCTCCCTCATCCAGATGGTATAGATCTTTGAAGAAGATGAGGTTTTCCTCTGCGCTTAGATCTTCATAGAGAAAAGTCTGATGAGAAATAAGTCCAATCTTCTCTCTCACTTTTTTTTTTGCTTCTCTTATCTCATATCCGTCGACCGTAACCTCTCCTGATGTGGGAGGCATGATCGTTGAGATGATCTTGACAAGCGTCGTCTTACCGGCCCCATTTGGACCCAGAAGTGCAAATGAAGCCCCTTTCTGGATCTCAAGATCGATGGTGTCGAGTGCTCTGAAATTTCCGAATGATTTGCATAGCTTCTTTATCGATACCGTAGAACTCATCTACCCTAAGTCTATCAGTGGAAAGGTTAATATAGTATTTGGCGCAAATACTCCTCGTATGGATCTGATTTGAGAGACTGCACCAAAATAGCCAATTATATTTAAAACTTTAAAAGTTTAATATAGCACACAAAAGTATGATATTTCCTGAAAAAGAAAAATATATATACTATGCCAAGAAAGTATTAGCTACAGGGTGATTATCGCCCGCAAAGAAGTGATGTGGAGGCCTAAAAAATGAGAGAGGATATAAAAACTATCTTGAAGCTATGGGGTATGATCTATCCCTTTGCTATGGCGGTTATCCTCTACATAACCTTCCTGATGATCTTCTTCGCCGAAGAAAAGGCAGCGATCATTACGATAAATGAATATGGAGAGAGTATAGCGGAATTCCTGACGATACCTGTCGCACTGGTATTTGCCGGCCTTGGGCAGATTCTGCTCGTGAAGGAAGCATACCCACGCAAATAGCCATACAGGAGCCTCCTACCTCTATACCACCTCTATAATTGGATAATAAGGGTATATATTCGCCAGAGTTCCAATCAAATCTGCGTTTGTATTTAACCCTTTAACCTGTATGGCACGGCGAAATGGGTGTGCTTCATTCAAACAACTTTTAGTTGCTATTTTTCCCTCAACTACCCTATCTTCTCTCCGTTCTCAATCCCAATCTTCGAGAAGAAACGCATAGAAACGGCATCGCCAACAAGCTTCAGGAGGCTCTCTTTGTCCTTCATCCCACTGAATACACCCAATGGCACCTGTGCAGCTCCTGCTGTGGAGTGTCCGCCTGCGGTGCCGATATCCCCAAATGCCTCCTGGAGTACCGTGCCGATATTTACACGAACGTCCTTATTCCTTCCTGTTATGTGGATCTTCTCATCACCGAGCCCGAATACGATGACCGTGGATATTCCCTCAAGGTTGAGAAGATGATCCGCTGCCTGCACAAGGGCGTCTCGATCCATTACAAAACCGACGTTCGATACAAGATAACTCCCCTTCACTGTTCGATTCCTTATCGCTTCCCCAAGTACATCCAGTGTCTCTGTGGACATCGGAGGCGTCTCAATCTGGCTTAGAAGAGTATGATCTACGAGTGGGTAGAGGAACGCTGCTGCTGTTAGATCTGCCGGGCTTGTATTTCGCTTGAATTCCTGTGTATCGGTTCTTATTCCATGGATAAGCGCTGTTGCAAGTTCTTTCTCGATCGGCATGTCCAGCTGCTGGAGGTATTTCGTGAGAATTGTAGCGCAGGCTCCGGTTCCAGGGCGTATGTCAACGAAATAGGATGAAAAATTCGTTTTTGTTGGTGGATGATGATCTATGATAATATCAGGCTCGATCTCGTCGGGTAGTGAGTTGTTTGCACCAGGAGACGTATCAACGAGCGCAAAGCCTGCAAATTCATCGAGGTCCACCTCTTCGATACGACGCATCTCAATATTAAGAAGGTTTACAAACGCACGGTTGACCTGATGCCCAACCTCTCCATGATAGAGGATCTCTGCCTCGGTCCCTGCATTCTCTGCGATATATTTTAGTGCAAGTCCACTCGCGATCGCATCAGGGTCAGGGCTGTCATGAAGAACGATGCCGAGCTTACTATTTTTCATATCGCCAAGTAGCTTAACGAGTTTGGATGTACGCTTCGAGAGGACGACACCTTCGAGCGTCCTGATTATATGCTTTGCAACGACCTCTGATGGCAGGATGATCGCATCTACACCCGTCGCCTTGAGATCTTCCTGTTCTATCGGGTCGACCGCCCTCGCGATAATATACGTCTCGGGAGAGATTTCCTTGACTGTTGCAATCGCCAGTTGGTTTGATCTCGGATCGTCTCCAAGAATCAGGATCGCATTGAACTGGGTATTCTCGAGTATACCCCTTAAAAACTCAGGGTCGCCCATATTACCCAGACAGGCATCCATGTTCTGCTCTCTTAGGCTTTCAACGACCTTCTCGTTTACATCAACGATCAGAACTGCATACCCGTGCTTTTTTAGACCTTTTGCTGTGGCAAGACCTATCGCCCCACACCCAAGAATCAGGTATGTCTGTTTACCTGCTTCCTTTGTTTTTTGGAGGGGTTCTAAGACGTTTGCTTTATCTGCAAGGATTTAAAAACCCCCTTTACACACATCACGTTCCCTTCAATAAACAACTAATATCTGATCATTGTATAAATGTTTTTCTCAAGAAAAGAAAAGGTCTACACAGCTTTTTCCCGCTATAACAGATCCATTTATGCTTCGCTCTGGATAGTTCGCCCTTGAAAACATACCCGCAATACAGAGACCATCTATTTCTGTTCTGTATGGAAGAATCAGGTCTTTAAACCCAACTTTGTATATCGGACCGGCATCAGGTGTTCTTGTAAGCTGCCACCAGTTAACATCACCCTCATCAAAATCTGGAAAAAGTTTCTTGATGCCACGAATAAACACCCCTATCACGTCTTTTTCGTCCAGTTTCCAGCGTGGATCTTCTATGTTCTGAAAGTAAGATGCAACATACAGGAGATTCTCACCTCCATACCAGCGAGACGGAACGAAATTTGTATGTTCAATCAGCGCACCAAAAGGAAGGTCTTCTGCGATATTGAGCCAGTAAATACCATCCATCAAGCTTCTTCTAAGTCCAAAGAGTGCACAGCATGCTCCCTGGTATGGTACATCCCTACAATCAATCCCGCTTATTCGGTTTAATGCATCTGGCGATACAGTTGATATGACATTATCGAAATGGTAGGTCTCCTTTGTGGATTCAATCCCTGATACGCGCCCATTCTCGATCAAGATCTGGGTAACAGGTTCGCCTGTGTGGATCACCCCACCCTGATCGAGGATATGCTCTTTTAGTGCGTCAACCAGAAGCTGAAAACCGCCTCTCATATATCCGAGATGCTCCCCCTCGATCGATCGATCCGAACGGATACTGATCCTGCCAAAGAGCCATGCAGCAGAGACCTCGTCCCGCTCATCTCCAAACTTACTTCTCAAAAGCGGCTCAAAGAAGTTTCTATGCACACCTTTCCCACCGATTCGTTCGATCAGATCTCTCGCTCTTTTGTTATCAAGATCTTCAAACGACCCGATCTTTGACCTCAGAACAAGTGCAGCAAGCCGTATCTTATCAAGAAGCGTCAGATGCGGAAATCTAAGAATCTCACCTGGGGTTGTAAGCGGGTAGATCTCACCGTTTACATGGTAACCTGTGCTTCCCTTTCTCCACTCAAGCGAGCCTGAAAGCCCAAGCTCCTCTATCAGTTCTATAAGCTCAGCATCTCCTCTGAAGATATGATGGTAGAACCGCTCAATATGATATGTTTTATCACCCCTATTGATGTGATAGCTTCCAAGAAGCCCTCCTACCTCGTCTTCAGCCTCAAAGATCGTGACGTCATAACCTCGCTTTGATAAATAGTATCCTGCAACAAGTCCTGTTACCCCACCACCGATGATACCAAATCTCATATCGTCACGTACCTATCTCAATAGGCTCACTTATCCTTTTAAGCATTGCTATGGCCGAAAGCGAGGCTAAAAAGCTCGTTTTTGGATTTGAAGGCGATGGCAGATTTTCAAGACGTATACCAATCCTTCCAAACTCGCCTTCAACCTCGATCTCATGTATATTACAGCCTATCGCAGGATCCTTTATTATCCTGACCTCTGTTAGATCCGCCCCGATCCCTGCAAGGCTCAGTGTGAGTGCGACATTTACGTTCTGGGGGAAAAGCCTGACTGCGTCACGTGCAGAACCCTCAAATAGTACTTCCTCGGTTGAATTTGCCACCACCTCAATCCCAAACGCTTCCGGGGGTTTTCTTGTTGTAAGCCTGACACGCTCAATCTTTAAAGCTGCACCAGCTTTGATTCCATCTATCCCTGCAATAGCGCCGGAGGGGACGTATACCTTGCAAGCATTCGCTTCTGAAATATTTCTTATCTTACGAAAGAGTTCGTCATCACCGAGTGCACCAACGCTCAATATCATCACATCTTTCCCTTTCTCAAGCGCAGGCAGTATAAATTCAGATACCGCCTCCTGCGATGCAGCTTCGATAATAAGATCAGAAAGATCGAGCATCTTCTTAAAGTCAAAAGCTTTGGGTGGATCTTTTAGAAGTTTTGAAAGGCGTGATATTTTTTCAGGGTTCCTGTCATACAAACCTGTAATCTTTACACGATCAAGATCAGAAAGACCCTTTACAATCGCCTCTGCAATCGCTCCACAACCAATTATTCCAATATGTAGCATCGTATAAAAGAAAAAAAGAGATGTGAGTACTTAAAGCTACCGAAATCACTTCAATTTCTCGAGCTTAAGTTCATCCAGCTGCCATAGCTTATACCGCTTATACGTGTTGTACTCGAGCCGTATGAGGAGTATTATGACAAGTAACGCCAGTAGAGCAATTATACCAAGCGCCTGTCCCAGTGTAACCATGGTAACTCCAAACTTGAGCACAATACCTGCAATGATTGCAAGCACGATCAACGTAAGTATAGCGGTATTTTCCCATGCCTGCTTCTGTATCTGCCTTGCAACCCGGACATCGAATGAACACTCATCGATCGGATCGGTCGGCTTCATCCTGCAGACATCTCTATGTAGCCTCACCTCTTTCTTTGCCGCCGCCGCTTTCGGTGCAGCAACAGTCTTCTTCTTTTTCTTCTTGGAAGCTGCTGGTTTTGTACCCTCAACCATATTTAATCCCGCACCTATTCTACACTATTAATATTTTAAAGTTTCGCTCAATCTGGTTTTTTTGAGCCAGTTTATGTCAGAATGATACAATTTTCGCAGGTCGTCGAGCCTAAGTACTATCATTGCAAGCCGCGAGACCCCGAGTCCCCATGCAAGAACCGGCACCTCGATCCCGAACGGTTTTGTAACCTCTTCTCTGAAGACACCTGCACCGCCAAGTTCTATCCACCCCATCCCATCAACGTAGACCTCTGCCTCAACCGACGGTTCGGTGTACGGAAAGTAACCCGGTCTGAACCGCACATCTCCAAAACCCATCAGGTGGTAGAATGTGGAAAGACATCCCAGGAGATTCGCAAATGAGACATTTTCATCCATCACGATCCCCTCGAGTTGCTCAAACTCAGGCGTGTGCGTTGCATCCATCGTCTCTCGTCTGTAGACCCGATCGATGCAGAAGACCTTTGCTGGAGGTTCTGGATGATCTGCAAGGTATTTTATCGTGATCGAAGTTGTATGGGTCCTCAAAACCCTCTGTTTTGCAACCTCTTCACTCCATACACCTCCCCAGCCCCTCGAATCAGTATCACCACCATTCTCATGAACCGCCCTTACACGATCAACAAAAGCTTCTGGAAGTTCATTCTTCGAATCAAGATAAAATGTATCCTGCATCTCTCGCGCTGGATGGTCCTGTGGCTGGAATAGTGCATCGAAGTTCCAGAATGAACTCTGGACAATCTCACCCTTGATCTCGATAAATCCCATCGCGATGAATGTCCGTCTTATCGTATCGAGTATTCGCTGGTATGGATGAATTTTGGCAGGATAAATCTCCTTTGCCTGGAGCGTGACATTGTACGGTACAATATATCCATCCCTCCATGCGCCACTTCTGATAAGCTCAGGCGTAATCCTTGTAATCTCTGTAAGCTCTTCGTCAAGAATATCTCTGTTAAGATCTGCCCAGGAGATACCTTTCGCTGTTACCGAGATCTTTTTCTGTTTCTGTGTCTCCACATCAAGAAGCCCACGTCTTTTCAGGATATCGAGTTCGCTTCTTTCAAACGTCATCTCATCGAGTGTGGTTTTTGTATCTTTTATAAATTCGAGGATACGTTCATCTGATCCTGCCTCAGCATCACCTGCTGCTACAACCATGCCATTCTCGATCTTTGCCCATCCCTTTTTCTTGAGCCACCCAAGTGCGATACCTGCAATCTCAGGTGAAAAAATATCTTTGATCTCTTTTATCGGTTTACTACCTTCTTTGAGCAAATACTCAAGAATCTGACGCTCAGGTAGTCCTTTTTCCAAATATAGCTTACCCTCATCGGTCAATGAGTAGTTATCCCACGTATCTTCATCAATGTTTAGAAACCCTTTTTCTTCAAGTGAGATCACAGATCTTAACGTCTGTTCCTTCACAAGCGGTGAGACGTCAATAAGTTCATAATCAAAAAGAGATTTTGATTCAAGGAGGATCTTTAAAATAACTTTCTCGCTGGCTGTTAACGTCTCTGATACCATTATGCCCGGACCCGGACTTGAACCGGGGACATCCAGATCTTCAGTCTGGCGCTCTCCCAACTGAGCTACCCGGGCACATCTAAGTAAGTGGGCCCGATGCGATTCGAACGCATGATCCTCGCCGTGTAAGGGCGATGTCATAACCCCTAGACCACGGGCCCGTTCCATATTTACGAATGGCTATATCAGATATTAACCTTTCGAATGGAGACGGACGTGACGGGATTTGAACCCGCGATTTGCAGCTTAGGAGGCTGCCGCCCTATCCAGACTAGGCCACACGCCCATCTATTTCATGACGTAAGATCTTTTAAAGCTTTTCCGAGATCGAAATTCGCAAGTTCTGAGAGTGGTATCACGTTCAGCCCAGGTTTACTCCGTTCAATAGCCACCTTCTCATTTTCATCCCTTACAACGATTATAGCTCCGTATTTCTTGAATCCAAGTTCCTTGGCGATATTTTTAGCAGTAGCCTCCCAGCTTTGGGCTTTTTTTGCCTTCAAGGTCTTGTAAGTTGTTGGTGATTTAAACTCGATAAATAGCACGGATGTATCATCCCACACAACTGCATCATATTCTTTCTTGGGTTTACCGTTTGCGATCTCAAAGCAGAGAAGATCAAAGACCATTGCGTAATCCTTGAATCGCTTAATCACCTCAAGGCGAAAATCAACCTCATCATCTCTTGGTTTGGTCTTTGGCTTCAGGATGTAGTTATCGGTTATGAATCTCATCCTAGCACTCATGGTGTAATATTTTATCTTTATAATTTTATAAAAGCTTAACACCCCTGAAAAGCAACACCCAATTTATCACAACTCTAAAACCAAAAGTTTATTTAGGGCTTCCTCAATGAATTCTTGGTAAACCACCTGGAGGCCTATCAATGCCAGAAAAAGAGGATTTCATCAAAGTCGAGGATCTGCGCGTCTACATGGGTGGAGTGGCAGT
>JAOQII010000035.1 GCA_026134025.1 Candidatus Syntropharchaeum sp. | reverse complement strand
AGCGGATAGTTGGGAACAGCTCAACAACACACTCCATGCGCAAGGTGCAGGAAACGCTCTCACATGGTCTGAATATGACGGATGCCTTTATGCGTTTGTAGGTAATAGTAAACGTGGAACAGAGTTTATTCGATACAATCCATCTACTGACACATGGGAGAACCTGACTTTCAATCCATCATGGACTGCCACTGATGATGGTGCTTCCCTTGTTACGATTGGAGATGATGTCTATGCTCTCAAGGGAGAGGTAGATGATACGATCCCAAATGGTGATTTTGCGAAGTATGACATACCAACAGATACATGGATAGATCTTCCAGATATCCCTGAGGTAGAAGGAGTGGGCGATGGTGCTTCATTGCTTTATATCGACAATTGGTCAGGATACAATGATACGATCTTTGCATTGGGAGGTGGTGAGGCGGATAAAGATCCAGGTTACAACTTTTATAGCTACAGTCTATCACAGAACCAATGGGATGAGTTAGAGGATATTCCCTGCCCCATCGGCTATTATGTTGGAAATAGACTCGGTTTTGTTGATGGGCGTATTTACTACTGGCAGGGAACTCCGTCAACATGGGAATGCAATGGAACGGCGTTCTGGATGTATGAAATGAGCTTACCATCTACTTTAAAAGTACATAACATCAACACAGGAGAAGACTTCGCCACAATACAGGCTGCGATAGATGATCCTGATACCCAAGAGGGAGATATCATCGAGGTGGAGGACGGTACTTTTGTTGAGAACGTGGATGTGTATAAAAGTTTAACAATCTCCTCTGAGAACGGCTCTGATACCTGCATTGTTCAGGCTGCGAATTCGGATGATCATGTCTTTGAGGTTACTGCTGATTATGTGAATATCACAGGATTCAGTATTACCAACTCAACTGTAGCTATATCTCTCGACGGGGTGACTCACTGCAACATTACTGACAACAATGTATCGGATAATAGTCGTGGCATCGGTCTGATGTTTTCCGATAATAACAACATCGCAGACAACATTGTTGTATCAAACAGCGTCGGGTTCTTGGGGAGCTATTCAAATAACAACACAATTGAGGGCAACATCGTGACAAACAATTACTGCGGCATCTATATGGTTTCTTCAAGCAATAATTTCGTCTATAACAACTACTTCAACAACACAGACAACGCACTTGATTTTGGAGGTAACATTTGGGACATTCCAAAGACCGCAGGAACAAATATAATTGGTGGTCCCTATCTTGGAGGAAACTACTGGTCGGATTATGCTGGCGAGGATTTGGATGGAGATGGACTTGGCGATACTTTGCTTCCGTATAACTCTTCTGGAGATATAGGTGGTGGAGATGATCGTCCCCTAGTTATACCTGAAGACCCCTGTGAGATCTATGACACAAACGGCACACCAGGGATACAGAAGGAAGAAGCAGTTGCTGCAGTGAGCGACTACCTTATAGATCATACAATCGATAAGGCTACTGCGGTGGCTGTACTGAGCTGCTACTACTTTGGGTGAGAGAAAGGTTATCTCCTTTCTCTCCTTTTTCGAAGTGAATGACAATCAAAACGGCACGATCAACATGAGAGATGTGATCCTGCTGCTGAACCATGAAAACGATCCAGCGAGGTATGAGCTTGGGTGTTGTGGAGTGTAAAGATGCGGCTACTGAGCTTTATTGGGGAAGCAGAAGGGCGATATGGAATAATGACGGAAACGCAGCTTATTTATATGACGCGAGTAGAGGCTTAGCGGATGAGTATGGATAGTATTCAAGTGATGTGTGGTGAGACTGGTGGCGTAAGGGGGGACAAGTACTTTTGTGTGGGGTGAAAATGAAGGAATTAAATAGAATTATCCCATTTTTTCTGATAATCATAACGATCGGGTTCGTTATGACGATAGTGGCGTTGGCATATTCTGATACTGATGGTGATGGGTTAAATGATGGACAAGAAGTGGATAGTAGAACCGACCCCACAACATTTGATAAAGATAGAAAAGGTGGTTGGGAATATAGTGAAGAAGACCGTTATCGGCGGGATTGTTATAAGGACTACTATGAAAGAAGGATGTATAAGCACACGATGTTTAAATCACTATTTATATTGGGATTTGTGATATGGCTATTTTGGGTACTTTTAAAAGAATGAATCAACGAAAAAGCCTCGATCCTATATTTACCAGTAAATTAGTGAGGGCTTTTCAAAATTCTCCTGTGTCTTAACCGTATCTCGCATCTTTTCCAGGAATAGTAGCTTTTTAACCGTCTCTTGTTCTTCGGTCCAAGAATCTCCTGCTAAGTCGCATCAACAAACACCTTCACCCCCTCACCCTCCCCACAACCTCTCCCCCAAGTATCTCACATGCTTTTCTGGCATCAGCCTCATCAACCACCGCAAGAAATCCCATACCCATATTGAATGTGCGATACATCTCATCATCCTCGATTCTGCCTGTTTCCTGCAGAAATTCAAAGATCGGTTGTGGCGGTAATGGATCTGTGATCTCGAATTCAAGATCTGTGAGTCTTTTGAGCTTCAGAAGCCCTGATCCTGTGATATGCGCAAGTCCATGAACATCACATGCCTTGATCAGATCCACAACCTCGATATAGATCTTTGTTGGGATCAAAAGTTCCTCTCCTATTGTCTTCGATGGATCGGGTGGGAATGGATCGTTGTATGAATATCCTGCATCTTCAATGACCTTCCTTGCAAGTGTTAAGCCATTTGAGTGGATGCCTGATGATGGAACACCGATTATAGCATCTCCCTTCTCGATCCGATCGCCTGTTATGATTCTTTCTTTCCCCTGGATCACACCGAGCGCACTTCCTGCAAGATCCATGCCATTTATGATCTCAGGAAGCGTTGCGGTCTCACCTCCAACAATCGAGATATTGGAGAGCCTTGCACCCTCATTCAGACCCTTACCAATCTCTGCTGCGATATTTTCATCCCCACGTTCCATCGCCAGGTAATCGACAAAAGCAAGTGGTTCAGCCCCAACTGCAAGAAGATCGTTCACATTCATCGCTATGCAGTCAATACCGATTGTATCCCACTTTCCAAGCTCTTCTGCAACGAGGATCTTTGATCCAACGCCGTCTGTTGTGAAGGCAAGTATCAAACTTCCAAGATCGATCAATCCTGCATAATGTCCAATATCACCGATTGGTCTACCAAATCCACGACGCCTGTATGTAATATGTGATGATAAAGACCTTATAATCTCGTTTTCCTTAAATATATCAACGCCAGCATCCCTGTATGTAGCCATGCAAGAAGAATGATGTTGCTCTTAGTTCATAAATCTACCCTGGTTATAGGGGCGGAATTTACAGCGAGTCCATCATTTGCTGAGTCGTGGATTTAGTTTTGCGGGGGAGTATAATCCAATGTCTTGCCCCATTGCAACCTCCGTTCCCACCGTACCGTTCACTTCTTCTCCCTTCTCAATCTCTTTATCTCATCCCTGAGGATTGCTGCCTTTTCAAACTCAAGTCGGTCAGAAGCAGCAAGCATTTCACGCTCAAGCTCCTCTATGGTAAAATCTGCAAGATCAATCTCGATATCGATCGTCTTCCGCTTCTTCTTCTTGCCAGTATCCATCCCCATCTCCCTTATCGCCTTCTTTATCGAGGCTGGTGTGATATTGTGCTTCCTGTTGTATTCAATCTGGATCTTACGCCGTCGCTCTGTCTCCTCATAAGCTCGCTTTATCGAATCTGTCATCTCATCAGCATAGATTATAACCGTCCCGTTCAGGTTTCTTGCAGCTCTGCCGATCGTCTGGATGAGTGCAACCTCGGAACGCAGGAAGCCTTCCCTGTCCCCATCGAGTATCGCAACAAGCGAGACCTCTGGTATATCAAGCCCCTCTCTAAGGAGATTTATCCCGACAAGACAGTCAAATACCCCTTCCCTCAGCTCCCCGATAAGTTCAATCCGATCGAGCGTGTCGATCTCTGAGTGAAGATAGCGAACCCTGACATTGAGCGAGGCGTAGTAGTCGCAGAGATCCTCAGCCATCCGCTTTGTCAGCGTTGTAACAAGAACCCGCTCTTTGCCTGCCCGCTTTCTGATCTCTGAGAGAAGATCATCGACCTGTCCCTCAACAGGCCTTATCAGAACCTCAGGATCAACGAGCCCTGTGGGCCTTATTATCTGCTCAACCACCTGTTGGCTCTGTTCAATCTCATAGGGACCTGGGGTTGCTGTTGTGTATATCACCTGATTGATACGCTTCTCAAACTCCTCAAATCTCAACGGTCTATTCTCAAGTGCAGATGGGAGACGGAATCCGTATTCAACGAGTGATTCCTTGCGGGATTTATCACCAAAGTACATCCCCCGTATCTGTGGGATTGTGACATGTGATTCATCGATTATCATCAGAAAGTCCGCCGGGAAGTAATCTATCAGTGTATAGGGCGGTTCACCCCGGTCACGTCCTGTTATGTACATCGAGTAGTTCTCAATCCCTGAACAGTATCCAAGCTCTCGCATCATCTCAAGATCGAATCGTGTTCGCTGCTCAATCCGCTCTGCCTCAAGATACTTATCCTGAGCTTTGAACTCAGCCACCCGTTCTGAAAGCTCATTCTCAATTCCTTTTATAGCAGCGTCCATTCTCGCCTGGGTTGTAACAAAGTGCTTGGCAGGGTAGATGAAGACGTCATCGAGCACCTGAATCAGCTCACCTTTGAACGGGTCGAATCTTGTAATCCGCTCAATCTCACTCCCGAATAGCTCAATTCTTAGAGCGTCTCCTGAACCTGGTGGAAAAACCTCGATGACGTCGCCTCTTGCCCTGAATGTACCAGGAGATGGGTTGATATCGTTTCGCTCATACTGGATCGCGACAAGCTTGCTTAAGATCTCATCTCTACTTCGTGTATCACCTCGTTTGAGGTACAGGTGCATCCCACGATAATCCTCGGGACTCCCAAGCCCGTAGATACATGAGACGCTTGCAACAACGATGACATCCCTTCTTGTCAGGAGTGACTGGGTCGTTGAGTACCTGAGCTTCTCGATTCTTTCGTTTATAGAGGTCTCCTTTCCGATGTACATATCCTTCTGCGGGACGTACGCCTCTGGCTGGTAGTAATCATAGTAACTCACAAAGTATTCAACCGCATTGTCAGGGAAGAATGCACGAAATTCCTCGTAAAGCTGGGCTGCAAGCGTCTTGTTATGCGAGATGACAAGTGTCGGTTTATCGACCTTCTCGATCACGTTCGCCATCGTGAAGGTCTTTCCAGATCCTGTAACCCCAAGGAGTGTCTGATGCTTTAAGCCACGCGATATCCCATCAACCAGACACCTGATCGCCTCTGGCTGGTCTCCCATGGGTTTGTACTCGGCTTTGAGGTTGAACACGATGCGGGGGGAGGGATTCGAACCCGCGAACGCCTGCGCGAGCAGATCTTGAGTCTGCCACCGTTGACCACTTGGTTACCCCCGCAATACAATAGCTATAAATCCTATAAAAGAAGAGAATATTTAAACCTTTGGAGAATGGAGAATGGAGCTTGAGAGGCTGCAGGAGCAGATGATAAAGGGTCTCAAACGTCTCGGTGTGAAGAGAGAGGTTCTGGAGGCTATGAAAAAAGTTCCACGCCATCTCTTCGTCCCAGAGGATCGTAAGTATGAGGCTTATGTAGATCACCCACTACCGATCGGAGACGGACAGACGATAAGTGCGCCTCACATGGTTGCGATGATGTGTGATCTCCTCGAGATCAAAAAAGGGGATAAGATACTTGAGATCGGAGCAGGTTCAGGGTATCACGCCGCGGTGATGGCAGAACTTGTTGGAGAAGCGGGTATGGTCTACACGGTCGAGCGATTTAGGAAACTGGCTGATTTTGCAAGCGATAATATTAGGCGGGCAGGATACAGAAACGTTAAGATACTGGTCGGTGATGGTTCGCTCGGTCTGCCTGATTTTGCACCTTATGATCGCATAAATGTAACCTGCGCTGCCCCAGACATTCCTCCACCGCTTCTTGAGCAGCTCAAAGTTGGTGGGAGGATGGTGATACCGATCGGTAAATTTCTTCAGGAATTACACGTAATCGAGAAGCGAGAGGATACGATTCACAGAGAAATCAAGGGTGGCGTTGTTTTTGTCCCGCTGGTCGGTGAGTATGGATTCAGGGAGTGAAAGCCATAAGTAAGAGTGCCCATACGACGAACCATGAGATAAATGTCATAAATGAAGCATAGAACCAGTCCTTGAACTTGAACGCCTTTGGATCGATCGAGAAGCGAGGGTAAACCAGCACCTGCGCGAGGATCACAATCCCGAGCATGAGCCATCCAAGATTATTCTCTGGGTTTGAGGGGTCGAGAAGATATGATATGGTGCCCCCAAGTGCACCAAAGACCAGCGGCACCGCAGTCTTAATGATACCTTCAATGTATTCTTTATGGCTGTCATCCACTTCCTTTTCCATCTGAATCACTCAAATATACGGTCTATAAACCATTCAGGCTCGAACTTCACGAGATCTGTGTACCCCTGACCTGTTCCAAGAAACATAATCGGCTTTGATGTGCAGTATGCGATTGAGAGCGCTGCACCACCTTTTGAATCCGCATCTGTCTTTGTCAGGATCGAACCATCAATCCCCACCGCGTCATTGAACTGCTGTGCCCGCTCAACAGCGTCGTTGCCAGCCACAGCCTCATCGACAAAGATTACAAGATCAGGATCGATGACACGTTGAATCTTTCTGAGTTGATCCATCAGATTGATGTTTGTATGAAACCTGCCGGCGGTATCTGCAAGGACGACATCGATATGCCTCGCCTCTGCATATTTCACAGCATCGAAGATCACTGCCGCAGGATCCGAGAGCTTCTCATGCTGTATGACCTTTATCCCGAGCCGCTCAGCATGCACCTCGATCTGCTCTATCGCACCCGCACGGTACGTATCCCCGGATGCGATCACGACAGAATAACCGAGATCCATGAGCCTTTTTCCAATCTTGGCGATACAGGTCGTCTTACCTGTCCCATTAACCCCTACAAAGAGTATCTTTACTGGTTTTTCAGAATGTGCCATGACCTCATCGAAATCTACGCCACCATCTACACTCAGAATTTTGAGTATCGCACCTTTAAGTGCATCCTCTACAAGATCCTCTGTTTTATCAAAAAGCTTACGTTCCTTGCCTAAAAGCTCTTCTCGCACAGATTGAAGTATCTCCTCGACAACAACAAGGGCGACGTCACTCTCAAGAAGGGCAAACTCAAGTTCTTCAAGCGGCTTATCGATATCACGCTGGGTGATCGTAATCTCTCTCTCAATGACCAGGGATTTTATCTTCTTACCTATACCCTCCTTAACAGGTTTGGCTTCTTCTTTTATTTCTTTGGTTACAACTTCTTCTGTTACCGTCTCTTCTTTTGATAGTTTCTCTTTTATTGTGGAATTTACGCTCTGCTTAAAGCTCTTGAGCTTTTCTTTCAGCTTCCCAAACATCAACTACCCTTGTCGTTCCATCTGTACCGAGATTGCCTGAAGTTCCTGCTCAATCTTCTGTGCTTCCGCCTCAACACCTGCGAGTATCTCTGTAAGCTGCTTGTGAGAGTTAGAAAGCTCTTCCTGCCGCTTTGTGATGATCTCTATCGCACTTTTGATGTCTTTTTCGGCACTAACCCCGCCACCGAGTCCGACTATTACCTTATCTTTCCTCGTAAGCGTTGCATAAACCGCTGCGCCTGCTCCAACGGATACGAGAAGTTCTCCGCCATCTTCCATCTTCTCAACCGCGTTCAAGGTCAAAAGAGCCTTCTCGTGATCGGTCAGAGATGCCTGGACAGCAGTAATCTGGTGCGTGTAGCTCTCAGCCTGAACCTGAAGCTGTCTGAGCTTTGCAATCATCTCCTGAACATGTTCCTTATCAATATTCATCGCCATACGGTACCACCTCTTTAATCGTGATATTTCCTCGCTTCAGTCGATGCTCGCTGCCAAGAAGCGAGTAGATCTTCTCAACCGCGTTCTTCTCGTTTTTGCTCTCAACTACCTTCATAAATCGCTCATTTCTACGCCCAACCTTGAACTCGCCCCTAATCTGAAACATCGGCATCTTGACACCTTACCTTACTTCTAATCCATAGAATCATTCGACCATATTTAAGTCTGATGGTGATCAACGAATATCCCTGAAAGCTCCCTGAATCCTGCAATCATCATTGCAAGGGCAAAGAGGTAGGATATATCGGTCGCAATTGCCATCGCAATCCATGCGATCGCCCCTCCTTTGAGGACAATAGACCTCTTGCACAATTAAACTCCAGCCGCATCTTCCTTTCTCAACCATAACCTGAAAGCTCACAGGCCCTGCCACGATCGATCTCATCGTATCATATCGTCTCAATCTATTTCTGAATCTCTCCATTCGCCCTCGGCTCAGGCTCTTGTTATGCTTTTTCTCTGCCCTGGTAAGACTGCCGCCTTTTGGTTTCTTGATCGGAATTCTCGATTTTATCTCTAGGGTATTTTCAAAGTTCTCTCTATTGAATAGATAGCACAAAAGTTATTTCAGAGATCAACGAGAAGATTGATAGATTAGAAAAATTGAGAGGTAAAAAATGGGTTATGTAATCGCGGTATCTGGTAAAGGTGGGACAGGGAAGACGCTCGTCTCATCGCTTCTGATACGCCATTTCTCAAAGAAAAGTCCTGTCCTTGCAATCGATGCTGATCCAGACTCCAATCTGCCAGAAGTTCTGGGTGTTGAGGTTGAAAAGACGATAGGAGATATCAGAGAGCGTATAACAGCTGATGGGGTCAGTGAGTTTGAGGGAAAGATTCAGGAGATAATTGTCGAGGAGCCTGATTTTGATCTATTTGTCATGGGCAGACCCGAGCAGGAGGGGTGCTACTGCGTCGTCAACAATATCCTCCGCGTTGCAATCGATACATTCTCACAGAACTATGATATGACAATAATCGATTGTGAGGCTGGGCTTGAACACTTAAGCCGCAGGACAACGAGAAACGTTGATGTCATGATCGTCGTAACCGATGCGACAAAAAAAGGCATCCTGACCGCAAAGCGGGTTAAAGAGATCGCAGATGAGCTTCATATTGAGTTCAAAAAAATACATGTCATTGTAAATCGCATCAGGCCTGAGCTTAAAGGTGAGATGGAGATAGCGCTTAGCGAAGAAGGGCTTGATGTCATCGGATTCCTGCCCTATGACCCGATTGTAGCTGAATATGATCTCAAAGGTACGCCCGTATTTGAGCTTCCAGAAGACACCCCTGTTGGTATGGCGTTTGAGGATATTGTATCAAAGATTGAGGAGGATCTTAAAAGTTTATGATCCGTGCTAAAGCGCTTGCGATAGATCTCGATGGTACGATCGCTTTCAAGGATAGCAGCCTCGATCCAGTATGTATTGAACCCCTGAGATCGCTTGTTAAAGAGATTCCTGTCATAATTGCAACAGGAAATACGGTCTGCTATGCAATGAGTGCTGCTGTTCTTCTTGGGATTGATCGGACGGTGGTAGCAGAGAACGGGGGTGTTATCAGGGTTGGTCGGGATGGGATAGACATTGTAAACGGTAGCGGTGAGAGGTGTAGACGCGCATATGGGATCCTCCAGCGTGAGATGGAACTTGAACCACTTGACTGGAATCTCAGAAAGAGTGATGTTGCCCTGAGGCGGAATATACCCGCAGATGAGCTTTCGAAACGACTCGCTGAGATTGATCCATTGCTTGAGGTTGTTGACTCAGGGCTTGCACTTCACATCAAGGATCGAAGGATAAACAAGGCTGAGGCGTTAAAAACGCTCGCTGAGATTGTTGAGATTGATCTTTCGGATTTTGCAGCGATTGGTGACTCAAACAACGACATCGAGATGTTGAAAGAGGTGGGAATCGGAATTGCTGTTGGAAACGCATCTGAGTCCCTGAAAAAAGTGGCTACCTATGTTGTAGAAGGAGTGTATGGCAAGGGCGTTATTGACGCGATAGGGATATTGAAGGGATAGTTCTCTTGCAGCGATCTTCGATGGAATTGTTGCTTTTTATACCCTTGCTATTCATGTATTATACGCAATGCTCAAATCGCTTTTAAGAATGATACCGAGGGCCGTGATCCCGAGACCTGTCTCATTCGTTGAAAAGTTCTCCTCAGTATGCCCTTCAAGGATCTCGTTATCCCGTTCTTGGAGGCGATCTCATCGATCTTCTCAAGCTTCTTCTCAGGGAGTCTTATGTTAATCGGCTCCATAGGATCAGGTAAATTTGAAATGTTTATATAGATGCTGGATCGATTTTGTATGGTGATGGATATGGCATCGCAGATCCTGGTCGAGATGCCGATATGTGGGATCATGAACGATTGCTGCAAGAAGGCTCAGAACGATGACCCTGAGGTTTAGGATGATAGTATCCTGTTACAAGCGCGATGCTGATCGTTATCCCGACCCACAGGGGCAGATATTTCCTGATGACCTCAGTCCATCTCATCCATCCCTTTCCGTCTCACCTTACCAGCTAATTCCCGTATCATCCCGCTTTACAACAAGCACCGGTCGTTTGGAACCCCTGATCACCTTCTCGGAGACCGAACCAAGAAGCATCTCACGTACATTGCTCTTGCCATGGGATCCTATAACGATGAGCGAGACATCTTCATCCTCTGCAATCTTCAATATCTTCTTGAATGGAACCCCTTCAGGTAGCTTAACACTCACCTTGAGCCCCGCACCCTCTAATTCATGCCTTACCTCATCCAGTCTTTTCTTAGCATCTTCTCGTATCTCATTCTGGAACCTGGCCTCATACTCTGCTGCCGTCTCCCCAAGCCATGCTGCACTTGTTACCACCGCTTCAATCTCCCGCACATCCACGACGTGAACGAGTACGACCTCGCTCGTCCCGGCTTCTCGCAGTTTCTTCACATATTCCAGTGCCCTGGCAGAACAGTCCGAGAAATCTGTCGGATATAGTATCTTTCGAAACATCTCTTTCCTCCTAAATCGGCAATCCGAGCCACCCAAATACTCCCATCATCTTCAGACCCATGTAGATCATCACTGCAATGAAGACGTACTTGAGCTGCTTTGCTGGAAGCTTATGGGCTGTCCTCGCACCAACCTGTGCCATCAAAACCGATGTAGAGGCGAGTGCAAGCCATGACTCGGGATTTACATAACCTATCAAATGCCCGATCGGGTATGCACCATATAGCCCAGCCGTAATACCGTTGTAGATGTACCCGACAAGTCCGCCGATCGATGTAAATATCATGAGTGCTGTCGATGTCCCAACTGCATCATGAATCTTGAACTTCAGTGCAAGCACCATTATTGGTATCATGAGCACGCCGCCCCCAATCCCGATGAGTCCTGTCACGATACCTATCGGTATACCCCATGCGATCCACAACCAGGGGTTATCTTTTGGCTCCTCCTCAATCTTTGGCGGTTTCGCGGTGAGCATCCTCACACCACCTGCAAGTATCGCGAGACCAAAAGCAGGTGTCAGGATCGATGCAGGAAGATGAGCGGCTACTGTTGACCCGATTATCGCCCCAGTTGCCCCACTTAAACCTAAAACGATTCCAGCCTTCCACCAGACCGCACCTTTCTTTGTATGCGCATAGGCACCGCTTAATGCAGTTGGGAGTACTACAAACAGGTTTGTCCCGAATGCAACCTTTATCGCAACATCAGGTGAAATACCCATCGCTGTGTAGATCCAGTACTGGACAGGGATCATGATGAAGCATCCACCAACACCAAGAAGCCCACTTGCAAACCCGACGCCTATTCCGGTTATAACAAGTGCGATTATTGCAGTTATAATATCCATCCTATATCACCCGTTTCAAATAGGTTTGAATCTCTATAAAAACTTTGCGGTTTTAAATTTCTTTGAAACCTTTATATATGAGAGCAGTTAAGATGCAAAACATGCCAACCAGAGTCACAGTAGATGTACCGATATGTGGATACAAAGCGGCAATCAGGGCTGAAAAGTCTGGAGGATCAATAAAAATCGATATTGAGAGTGATTGTGAGCACGTAACGCAGTTTGCAGAAGCACTGGGCGAGATTGAGATGAAGGATGTGATGCACATCTCAAATAACAAGATAATGGAGGTTGCAGGAAAGTATCTCACTCCCTCATGCCTTGTCCCGTGTGGAATCATAAACGCGGCAAGACTTGAACTCGGGCTTATATCCAGATCGCTCGCCCTGAAGAAGGGAGATCTGAGGATTGCGTTTGAGGAGTGAGGGTGTCTTACCTTCCAATAACTCTCCAATTTAACCCATATCTTCTCCTCCAAATCACTTCTTAGCAAAAAACAACCCCACTGGAGCCGTATAAATATTTTAACACATATGAAGGATGTACCTCCAGAGGTTTTAAAGACATTCGAGAGAATGGTTTTGGGACAAAATCCCTCAATCCCTGACAACGATCACATATGCTCTCTATCCCAGATACCTCTTTGGCGCATCAACCTTTGCTGAATTACCGAAAGGAGTAACTTTCTTCTCGAAAACAACTTCAACTTCTTCCTTCAAGACAAAATCACCTTATGAACCTGGAATTTAGAGTAACAAAAGAAGTTTGTTAATGAGTTACTGGATGTTTTAGACGAACTGGTCAAGGAGTAAGGAGAGAAGAGAAAGAGAAGTACCCATATGCTGAATGGGAAAGGAAGAGAGAACTCGTTAAGAAAAGACTGAAAAAACTACCAGAGTATATAGTATGTTTGAACCACCTCCCGTGGCAGAAATGATGGGATAAAGCGCCCTAAAGAATTAAAGCGATTGCAGAATTTCTTTGGCACGGTCGATACGGATTGCTCCCTCTTTAACCATCAATTCAACAACACGATCAATCTTGTCGCCCGTAGCTCCTGCTGCGATCGCGATATTTTTTGCATGAAGTTTCATGTGCCCACGCTGTATGCCCTCGGTCGATAATGCCCTCAAAGCGGCAAAGTTCTGTGCAAGCCCGACTGCTGCAATAACCTCAGAAAGTTCACTCGCGGTTTCAACGCCCAGAATCTTTATAGACGCCTTTGCAACAGGATGTGTCCTTGTTGCACCACCAACGAGCCCTACCGCAACAGGCATCTCGATTGTGCCGACAAGATCGCCGTTCTCATTCTTTTCCCATTGAGTGAGCGGTTTGTAGTTACCGTTTCTGGCAGCATAAGCGTGTGCACCTGCCTCAACCGCCCTTGTATCGTTTCCTGTCGCGAGCACGACCGCACTCACACCATTCATGATCCCCTTGTTGTGAGTTGCTGTCCTGTACGGATCCATTTTTGCGAGCATATAAGCATCGATAATTAGATCAACAACTTCCTCTCCACCGATTACATCTTTTTGAAAGGTTGCCTTTGCCATAGCGACCCTTCTATCTGCAAGGTTTGAAATAATCCTCAAAATCGCCTTTCCACCTGTAATTTCCTCAAGAATTGGAAAAACGCTTTCTGCCATCGTGTTAACAGCGTTTGCACCCATCGCATCACGACAATCGACAAGAAGGTGCACAACAAGCATCGATCGCCCGTCATCCTCAATGACCCTGACCTCGAGATCCTTTGCACCGCCCCCCATCTTAACGAGCATCGGATCCTGGGCGTTTGCATGTTCGATGATCTGATCCCGCTTCTTCAGGATCTCAAATCTTGCAGCAAAGGGATCTTTGATCTTAACAAGCTGTATCTGACCGATCATTACCGGATCGCTCGATGCCGTTGTAAATCCACCACCCTCTCGTGCCATCTTCGCTGCGTTGCTCGCTGCTGCAATCACTGAAGGTTCTTCGATCGCCATCGGAATTATGTAATCCCTCCCATTTATGAGAAAGTTCAGACCAATCCCCAGCGGTGTCTCCAGATATCCGATGACATTCTCGACCATCCGATCAAGATCCTCGATTCTGGCACCGGTCGATGCGATCGCTGATACCTCTTCATCAGAGAGCTTTGAGAACTCTTTTACAATTTTAAGACGCTCATCCAGGCTCTTCTTGAAAAACTCTGAGATTCGTGATGTCCTTTTCATAATTATGACCCATTATAAATTTGGGTGATGGATAAATAGTTTTTGGATGGCCTGTTAAGATACATTAACCAGACAGCTAAATCACAAAAAGCGAAAAGCATATATTAAACTCCCCTGAAGGATGCGTGGGTAGTTAAATTATAGATGGTTACCCCTTGAAGATCAATATAGGAGGTTCTGAAATGGTAGCAGTAGTAGATGCTGAGAAGTGTGATGGTTGTGGTACATGTGTTGATGAGTGTTCGACCGGGGCAATCTCGATCGTTGATGAGATTGCGGTAGTCGATGAAGATGAATGTGTGGATTGTGAAGTCTGCGTTGACGCGTGTCCAAACGGCGCAATATCGATGTCCGAGTAATTTTTTAGCATCCAGCAGAGTTTAGCTCTCCTGGATTTCTTTTTATTTGTTTTTTACAGCTCAGACAGTGCAGGCTTTTATCCTCGTCTTGTCTTATCCTAAAGAGCACTTTGATTTACCCCTTCCCCCCACCGGTCAAAGCTTAAACCAGACCCTCTCATGAATAATAAGTGCCGCTAACACCAGATCTCCCTTTAATCCCCCTCTAATCCTTAATTTGACGACAGCTTACGCTAAGCTGCCTCACGGTGCCTGATC
>JAOQII010000034.1 GCA_026134025.1 Candidatus Syntropharchaeum sp. | reverse complement strand
CACGCCTTTGTGTAATTCCATACAACTAAAAAAGGTGCATGAAGTTTCTGTGGTTTTGTTACTCCATATTCTCCTATCCCTCTTATCGCGGTTCCAAGCAAAAACGAGTTGAATTTGCATCTAACACACGTTTCATGCTCAGTTCCTGCAAAAATCCCGAGTGCCTTCTCAAGAGCACCTCCCTTCGATAGATATTTGAGAATATGCCTTGTTACAGGATTATCAAGCGATCTCTTCAGCGATACGATGACATCAGCAGTCGTATCGTCCCAACTCATTCTTTATCACCTTAAAAAATAAAAATGGATGGGTTTATTTGACCTCAATTCTCTTGACCTCAGGAGCCTCTATTTTGGGCATCTCAATCTTCAGAACCCCATCCTCGAAAGCGGCTTCAACCTTCTCGCTGTCGATCTCTGCCGGAAGCGGGATCGATCTGTAGTATCTCCTGTATGACCGCTCTCGCCTGATATATCCCTCTTTCTCCTCCTCCTCTTCCTTTTTTGTCTCTGCAGAGAGTTCTATCCGGTCCCCTTTGATCTCTACATTGAGATCTTCCTTTGTGATCCCTGGCATATCAGCCTTCAAGATCAACTTATCATCCTTATCGATCAGATCGATCGATGGCACTGCGGTTCTTACAACTTCCTCGCCCATACCTGGAAGCAGTCTCGCACCTTCATAGATAGGCGCCACCTCGCCAACTACCTCATCCATCCATTCTCGCATTCGTCTAATCTCTTCAAACGGATCTAAAGGCCATCTTCTATGGAATACCATTTGCTTTTCACCTCCTTTTATTTTTCACACCTGAAAGGTATGAATGTACTATATGATAATTATTTCGTTTCATCTTTCAATCTCACCCTGTACCCTCTTCTTTTTTCATCTTCAATGAATTCAAGTTTCCCTTCTCTTGAAAGCCATCCTATCGCCATATATGCAATAGATGGAGACGCATCCACCTCTTTCAGAATCGCTGTAACTGTCATCTCATCCTTTTCGCTCAACAAATGCCAGACCTCTCCTGCCGTACTTCCTATCCTCTCTTCCATTCTTTCCCTCCTCTTAGTCTCGCTCCAAAGTCAAGGAGCACCGAGAAGTAGGTGACAAAGGCATCATAGGGTGAGGCAAAGTGAGAGAAGTAGTTATGAACCTCTCCCGCACTCCCGCCCTGCATGAACATATAATAGAAGTGATCGCTCGCACCAAGATAATGCCAGATCATCCGCTCTTTCTCACTCATCCTGAAACTTTTAAGGTGTTTATGGTGGCTGTAGCATGCCCACTGCATCGTATTCCCGATCCATGACGCTGTTGTGCGCTCGATATCGGCCCATGACGTTGTATCCCAGGGCCCAACCTCAAGCCTTCCTGAGGGTGCATGCCGCTTGATAGCCTCAGAAGGCGTTACAAAGTTGATATCATCCCGCTTTAAGACCTCTCCTGGAAGCGCTTTTAGAAACTCAAATATACCTGTATCCTGCCAGTGGTGCTCTCCAAAGGTCTCATAGTCCGGAAAGATCGTTATACAATCTCCAGGAGTTGCAGCAAGCCATGACGCATACCTGTCTGCCGTGAGCGGATATTCCTCCCATGCGCGCGAAGAGAACCTGAAACCTATGTCATCTGTGAGCTGGTAGTTTCTCAATAGAACCTTTATATCCCCTTTTTCTGGAAGATAGATCTGATTTGGAGATCTACCCCTGAGAACTCTCGCTGCTCCTTCTGCTATAATCCCCTGATACCCAAGATCCTCGACCATTTTTGCGATCCTGTCATTGTAGAGGAGTTCTGTATTCTCAAAGACTCTCGGCGTGGTTCCAAAGAGGTCTTTCATCAAATCCTGGTGCATCCTCACCTCTTCGATAAACCCATCCTCATCTTCATATAAACTTGAGAGGGAGTGGTAATAGGTCTGATCAAGGAACTCAACACACCCTGTATCACTCAAATCTCTGAAGCTATCGATCAATGCAGGATCATTTCGCTCACACTGCTCGATGAATGTACCTGAGATGCTGTATGCCACCCTGAACTTTCCCCCAAACGCCTCTATAAGTTCGAGGATTGTCTCATTTGTCGGATAGTAGCACTTTGCTGTAACCTTCTCAAAGATCCTCTGGTCGAGCTTGAGATCGAAGTAGTGGTCAAAGAGGTCATCTTCCTCTTCAAAGAGCCTCCTACCCCAGAAAAAATCCTTTTTGACCCTGAATGGCTGATGAAGCTCGAATATGAGGCAAATATCGGTCATAAGGAGAGGTGCGTTGAGATCTTTCTTGCCGAGACGTGTATCGCCTCTATCTCACATCCTTCTTCCCTAAGAACCTTCACAGCACCCCAGAGATCCTCCTCAACCACGACATTTGTCGACGAATGGGTGGCTGTAAGCTCTTTAAAACCCTCCACAAGCCTCTCAAGCCGCTCTGTCACATCATCGCCAACCTTACCCTTTACAACAATCGTTCGATTCATCCTGCAACCTCCTTGCCAAACGTTATTCTACCATCTGCAAGATACTCACATGAGACCTCAAGCACCTTATCTGATCCTGCAACATCAGCGACGTGTATCGCCTCAACCGCACACCCTTCCTCGATCAGGATTTTTATGGCACCCCAGAGATCATCTTCGAGCATGACATGCATCCGTGAATCGGTTGCTATAACCTCCTTGAATCCATCTGTAAACCTGCCAAGACGCGATAGAATCCGATCCATCATGTCATCATCGATTCTACCTTTTGCAACGATCATCTTCATCCTGCAACCTCCTCATACACTTTTATCGTCTCTTTTGCGATTCTTTCCCATGTAAACATCTCAAGAACTCTATTCCTCCCATTTTTACCCATCTTCACCCTCAGATCATCGTTTTTGAGAACCTCCACAACATACTTTGCGATATCATGTGGGTCATTCGGATCTATGTGGAATCCGTTTATCTCCTCGCCATAAGGCACAATCTGTTCCCTGAATCCAGATGTCCCTTTTGCACCAACAATCACAGGCCTACTCATACTCATCGCCTCGGTGCAGACGATCCCGAACGGCTCATACTTCGATGGGAATACGACCACATCACTCGCTGCGTAGAGAAGGATTCGCTCATCCTCACTCACATACTTGAACTCAAAGACAACCCGATCCTCGATCCCGAGGTTTGATGCCATGTTCATCAAAAGCTTCTCCTGCTCACCCCTTCCAAGTATTACGAGCTTCGCTTGAGGAACTTCCCGCAGTATCAACGGCATCGCCTGAAGGAGTGTATCAGCGCCCTTGACCCAGTTGAGCCTTCCGATAAATAGGATCATGAGTTCATCCTCTTTCATCCCAAGCCGCTCACGGAGTTGTGATACTTCTTCTGCTTCAAGCCGATCTTCATTATACTTCTCGGGATCAACACCGTTGTACACAACCCTGATCTTCTCCTCATCTGCACCGAGCCTCACAAGCTCACTTCGCATCGCATAGCTCACCGTAACGATCATATCAGCGCGCTGTGATGCTATTCGCTCGATCTCTTTGATCGTGGCTGAGCCGTTTCCTGTCCTGCCACCCTCTGTTGAGTGAAAGTGGAAGATAAACGGCTTCTTGATCGCTTTTGATGCAACGATTCCACCGATTGCAGCAAGCCAGTCATGTGATATGACAAGATCGTAGTCTCGCTTCTCTAAGATGACAAGCTGGTTTACAAGCTTTGATGCAGATAACAGATTGTAGTAGAACGTCTCGGCATAGAATGCCTGACCCTCGATATCCCAGTTTCTAACATCGCCCTGGGTGAAGAGGGATGTAACATCTTTCAGGGGAGGGATCAGGGGTCTGTGAACCTCAACTCCTCCCCAGACATCCCTGGTTGGTGCTCTATCCACATTCCTCGAGAAGACCGAGATATCATGACCGAGCTTGATTAATTCTCTTGTTATCTCCATCGCGTACGTTCCAAGCCCTCCTCGAAAGAAGGGTGGGTATTCATCGACAAAGTAGGCAAGCCTCATGCACCTAACATCTCCTGTATACTTCCATCGTTTTTTCTGCAACGGCATCCCAGGAAAAATCTCGCGCCTTTTGTTTGCCGTTTCTTCCCATGAGATCCGCCCACTCAGGATCTGAAAAGATTCCTCCTATCCCCCATGCGATAGAGTCGGGCCAGGTGTAGACCTTGAGCCCATCTTTGCCATGATCCACAAAATCGAAGCCGTTGTGCGTGACAACAACAGGGTTCGCCAGCGACCATGCCTCAAGAACAACGATCCCGAATGGCTCGTTCCTGCTTGGGACACAGACCGCATCAGCAGCGGCGTAGGCTCCTGGGAGCTCAGCCTCTGGAACAAAACCCAGGAACCTGCATGCATCATGTACACCAAGATCACACGCCCGCTGTTCGACACCAGCTTTTAGATAGCCCTCTCCGACCCAGAGAAACTTTGCATCTGGAAACTTACTTATAAGATCAGGCAAAGCCTCAACAAGAAGATCAGGACCCTTCTGATGGTTCATCCTCCCGACAAATAGACAGGTCGGATCGTCCGTACCTATACCATACCTTTTCTTTGCCTCATTCTTCTCGATATCAACGGTAAACCACCCTGAATCTATCCCGTTTGGCACAACCTCAACCTTGTAATCAGGAATCGAGAATAACCATCCTATCTCCCTTTTCAGGTTTTTAGAGACTGTAATGACCTGATCAGCGATGTATCCACCCCACCACTCGATATCCCTTACAGCCCGTGACATACCATCATAAAGGTTGTTCCCGCATCTGCCATACTCAGTTGAGTGGAATGTCATAACTGCAGGGACGTCCCGTACCTTCTTTATCCACTCAAGCGCATATACAGAGAGCCAGTCGTGCCCATGGATCACGTCAAATCTTCCAAACTCGCGCTCAACCTCGAAGAAGTGGTATGCAAAAGCGCCACACATATTTCTGATCTCGGCTATGAAGTCTGGTGAGTAATCAAAAAGGCAGCGGTGGTAGTGAACTCCCTTGATCAACTCATACGCACCCTGCCCTTCACCCCTTCTTGTGAAGATGTGTACCTCCTTGCCATCCCTGACCAGTGCCTCTGCCAGCTTCGATACATGAACCCCCATACCTCCCACCTTTATTGAGTGGAGGGACTCCCAACTGAAGAATGCTATTCGCGTAATCATACCTCCGCTTTTCTTCTCGTATCCACAACCATATAAACTGAATTGAGAGAAGGAGGATAATTACATGTTCACTATTTTAATTTGAATTTAAAATCGCCAAATCGTTTTTTTTGTTTTGAACTCGTACGATATGTTTATTAGTGATAAGTGAAAGAAAAATTGAGTGTGAACTCATGCTAAGGAAGAACATCTCACTCACGGATGAGCACATCAAGATGCTCGAACCGTTCATCAAGGAACACGAGGGTAACATCTCTGCCGCGATAAGGTCCGTGGTAGAACTTTCATGCAAAAAACCCATACCTTCATCTCCAGAAACCGCTGGCGTTGCACAGCTACACATCCCACTTGTAAAATGGCTCATCTCAAACTCAAGAGGGTGTGTACCCGATTCAGGGGTTTTAAGAGAGATTATGTGTGATCTGGGTTTTAATCTCAGGATGCCTTCAATCGATGAGGTGTGCGATGGTCTCTGGAGGATGGTTAATAATGCTGGATTCCCGGTTCAGGCAGAGGTTATAACTAAAAATGAGCGAAGCATTGTTGCAAAGTTCAAGGGAAGCGATCCGATATTCAATGAGTTCATCGCGATGGTTATATCCTGTACCTTCGCATCCCTGGACCCTCAGTACAGGATTAAAGAGGCAGATAATCCTTCAACACTGATCAAGATATCTTATGAGAGGGATGATGGTGCATACGAACGTATAATTGAGCACTTTGGATATAACCAATCCTCATGTGATGAGCTTAAATCAAGATGGGACTGGTGGAAGTGGGTCATTGAGACAACAGCGATGCTCAACTACCGGATGATCTTCTTAAGTGAATCAGTTCTTGAAGGTCTTCTTCAGGGCAAAGACTGTCCAGGTGGTATAACATACCTTGAGCGAAGGAGCGGGAAGTACTACAAGGAGATACCGTTCGATGAGGTCTTCCCCCTTCTGAAGGAAGAGTTCAAGAACGCCAGGTTGGTTGAGGATATGAGCCTGAGAGCAGATGGGAATGAGATACTTGTCTACCACAACTTCACGGATCCGATGGTAATGGCGAGTATAGCAAAATGGATCGAAGAATTGATTAAAGTTTACTGGGATAAGGTTGAATGCGAGACCTCTGCGCTGACCACAGTCTTCAGAAGGATCGATTGATGCAGGAGGTTGAGCTTTCTCCGATTGAAGATCAAAAATTCTATAAAACCATTCACTTAATTCTCAAATCGCCGAGATCCTCATTCTCACAGTCTGTTTATTCCGTACCTTTCAGGAAAAAGATCATACCGAACAGAGACTATCCTTATGAGGGTTTGAGCACGATCCACAGGGGCGAGAACTGGCACATCCTGGATGGGTTGGCGTTTGGATGTGAGATAGGACTTCTGCCAGAAAAGGTGACAGCATCCCATGGGCTTTTGAAGTATCTCTACAGCAACGAGGGTGAATGGCTTGAGGTTGCATACACGCTTGGGATGGGGGGTGAGCTTATAATTGATTACAGCTCAAACAGTGAGGAGGTAGTTGCAGAGCCGATCTTTGATATCAGGCACATGTATGATCCATCAAAGCCAGCGGATCATCGTGTAAATCCCGTAGATCAGGGGTTTGTGGTAGAAAAAGACGGGGTAAAGATCTTCCTTCTCTCTCAGGCTTTTAGGAGATTTGTGGATGGGAAAAGCCAAACAGGATGGTACTACAAACTTGGTACAGGAGAACTTTCTGATCATGGTTTCATAGGTGAGCAAAGAGAACTCTTTATACCGGGTGTGATCGAACTTGAGCCACGTGGCAGGATTGTTATATCCCATGACGGCGTTTTTGCAGCAAGCGTGCAGGGTTTGACCGATGCGGCAAGCTCAAGAGAGCGATCGGTGCTCTCATTCAGGCGGAAGTGGGATGGGATCTGGCATTTTGAGGCAGGAGACTTCTGGTTCAGAACGATCTGGCTCAGAGATGAGTTTGAGGGGCTTTTGTGGAATATAAAGACGCTTATGAGAAGGGGTGAGAAAGAGGAGATCAGAAAGATCATCTTTCATGCCTTCAGTTACCAGAAAGGTGGCAGACTCCCGAACAGACTCCTTGAGCGAGAGGGTGGGCTTGACTATAACGCGGCGGATACGCTTCTTCTCGGTTTTCTTCTATCAGAGAAGTATCTCGATCTCACCGGCTGGCAGGATCGTGAACTTATGAAGCTGCTTATTATGTCTGCTGAGCACGCCATCTTCTCTTATATGAGGGCTGATCCTGATATGATCGATGGGGGGCCTCTGCTTCATTCTTCTGGACTTTTGTCTGCTGTGCCCAATCATTCATGGATCGACTCGATCGTTGATGGCTATCCCTCAAGGCTTCCTGAAGCGTGGAGAGGAGTATGTGAGTTCAAGAAGCCTCAGTTCTTCTTACCTGAGATAAATGCCCTCTGGATAAGGATGCTTGCATTCTGCATGAAGATGGTAGATCTACTTTGCATTGAAAACGTGAAATTTGCAGATCTTTTTGAGAGCGCGGTAGTGTCATACAGGAATCTTCTAATCTGCGAGGGCTACCCTGTCTATGTCAGGGATATCAAGGGAAACACTGATGAACGACTTTCTTCTCCTGCTCTTGTCTCGGTCTCACTCCTTAAAGAGATTCTCTTTTCAAAAGTGGATGTCAGGAAATTTCTTGATGAGGTTGAGCAGAAGCTTCTTGTGAGAAGAAAAGGTGACGCCTTCGGGGTCCTGGTTCTTGAAGGCTATAGAGGATACAGAGGAGAGAAAGATTATCACAGAGGGGTTGTCTGGCCAAGAGATACGCCATACCTGATAGATCTCCTGCGATGGGTGGGAGATGGTGAGACAATTGGAGAGATTTTGCGGTCAAATCTTTCACATCAAATGGATGAGGGTTTTCTATTCTATGCTGCAGAACTCTTCAGCCCCGAGGAAGATGAGATCATTCCTGTTAAAAACCCGATCCAGTTCTGGTCAAGCTGGGTTGATCCGTACGAATAGACGATACGCTTATAAATATCGATAACCCTCTTAAATTTCAAGCTCAAGAGAAGCAGGGTGATTCAATTGGGAAAGAAGATGAAGGGCAAAAAACTCAGGCTTGCTAAGGCAGCAAATCAGAACCGCAGAGTGCCTGTATGGGTTATAGTCAAGACGAATCGAGATATCACAACTCATCCAAAGAGGCGACACTGGAGAAGAAGCAGTCTCAAGGTGTGATTATTATGGAAGAAAGAATTTACACAATCCCGCTTCGTGATGTTAAGCGTGTTCCGAGATGGAAAAGAGCTAAAAAGGCTGTATCTTCTATAAAAGAATACCTTATCAGGCACACAAAGTCCGAGAATATTCTGCTCGATAAATCCATCAACGAGAAGGTCTGGGAGCGGGGGGCAGAGAAGCCGCCCTCAAAGATCCGTGTCAGAGTTTTTGACGAAGAGGGAGTAACCAGGGCAGAGCTTGTGAAAGAGGCATGAAGCTTCTTAAGCTGAATGAGAGCCCATACATCGGCAACTTCGCTCTTTGTACGAACGAATATATTTTATTACCATCCTTCACGCCAGATGCGGTGATCTGTAGTTTTGAAGAGGAACTCGGTGTGAAGGCATACCGTGTAACCGTGCAAGATAGCTATCTTGTGGGTTTGCTCGCGACCGGAAACTCAAATGGGCTCATCGTCTCGCCGTACACCTCAAGATCCGAGCTTGATCGCATTGAGAAGGTGGTACGCGTTGAGAGGTTACCATCAATCTTGAGTGCGGCTGGAAATGTTATACTTGCAAATGATCATGCCGCACTCGTTCATCCAAAGCTATCTGATCATGCGATCGAGGTGGTTGAAGATGTCCTCGATGTGAATGTCGAGCGGGGCACGATAGCACATCTTAAAACCGTGGGCGCGATGGGGGTTGCAACAAATCGAGGCGTCATCGTGAACCAGAATATAACCGATAACGAGATTTCGAAGCTGAGTGATCTCTTCAAGTTGCATATCGGGCGTGGTACAGCCAATTTTGGATCAGTGCTTCTCGGGTCTTCGATTATAGCAAATGATCAGGGTTATGTCGCAGGATCTGATACGACAACGGTTGAGATTGGAAGGATCGAGGACGCACTTGAGCTATGATTAAGTACGCTTCCTGCAGAACCACGTCCCGATCTCTTCCCCTTCAACGATCCTCCTTATCACATCAGTTTCTCGCCCATTCGCAATTATAAGATCACAACCTGCTTCCATACAGATCTTTGCAGCATTGATCTTTGTTATCATTCCACCAACAGCTAATTTAGATCCATTTTGATCTGCCATCGCCTCAATCTCTGGCGTTACTGCTCTAACCTCTTTTATCAACCTCGCACCATCGGTATCTCTCGGGTTGCCATCATACAGTCCATTGACGTCGGTGAGGATAATCAGAAGATCTGCCCTGGTATCAACTGCCACCATAGCTGAGAGCCTATCATTGTCCCCGAAGGTCTTGCCGATCTCGTCTGTTGCAACCACATCATTCTCATTGACGATCGGTGTGACCTTCAACCTCAGAAGCTCGTTTAACCCGGTTCTAAAATTTTTATGTTTTTCTTCATCCTCAAAGTCATCGTACGTGAGAAGAATCTGGGCAACAACCCCTCCGTAGTGTTCAAAAGCGTGATGGTACGCTTCCATAACCTTACTCTGCCCAATCGCAGCGCAGACCTGCCTCAATACAACATCTGAGGGTCTATCTTCAAGTGAAAGCTCACTGCAGCCAAGCCCGATCGCACCTGATGTAACGATGATAAAGTCCTTATCCTGTCGTTTAAGCTCAGAGATCTGTTCTGCGATATCCTCAATCAGCCCGTAGTTGAGCCCACCCCCTTCTCGAGTTATTGTGTTCGTCCCGATCTTTACAACAACCCGATTGACGCTGAGCGATCGCATGTTCATCTATTCTTTGAGCATATATAAAATTGTGATCGAGGAGAGCAATGTCGCCTTTACTAAATTTCAAATAATGTCTTCTGGACTAACTTCGTGCTAAGGTTTCTCATGGATTTTACTTCATTCCCAAGTTCGTCAACGGCACCACTCCATGTACCACCTTTGGGTTTACCGGGCTCAATCGAAAGATTGATACTCCCCTATCCCAAAATCATCACATAAAGCATGGTCTCAGGCTCTGGTGGGTCAAGGGTGCTTCCATACCTGATTTTTTCATTCTCATACCCGAGATTCTCAAGTACAACCACAGGAAGCTCATATCCTGCTTCAAGAAGTATCTTCGAGATCTCAATCGATCCGAACCTTTTTGGATCTGGCAGGATGAAGAGATGTCTTCCACGCCCAGCTTCATCCAGAATGCGCTTTTTTGATCTCTCGAGATCCCGTCCATGTGCGGTTATCGCCGTGATTGACGTCAGATCTATCTTAAGCCTTGCACATGCGAGCTGGAGTGATGAGATACCTGGTATGACCTCTCCTCTGAGGAGTGTTCCAAGTCCTGATAGCATCGGATCGCCTGTTGATAGTACAACGGCATCCTCAGGTATTTCATCGAGGTGTTTGAAGTCGATCTCGTGAGTTTCACACTTTATGTAAGAAGATGCAATCTCAATAGCCCGTTTTGATCCGTATATAACCTCTGCGCCATCAATCGCACGGATTGCCTCCTCTGTGAGCATCCCTTCTGATACACCAACCCCAACAATCTTCATTTAACATCCCTCAAAACATTTCCATCAAAGTCGAATAGCAGAACCCGCAGAGCTGGGTGCTGATCTTTTATCATCTGTAGCGCCTCATCGATTAAGCTGTTATCAGGGTCTCTCAGCACCATCTCTCTCACCGTCCTGAAACCTGTATCTTTCAGGATCTCAGGGTTTATCCATTTAAGTATGAGGGCAGGAAGGCCGCAGAGGATCAGATCCTCAACTCTCCCCTCAACCTCCCTGATAATATCAAACCTGCTACCTATTACAACAACCTCATGGTCTTTGAGTAGCTCACGTGCAAAGTTTGCACCACGTCTTCCTGTTGTGAGTGCAACTTTTGATGATCTCTCGATCACAAGCTTCACCATCTCTTCAAGGTGCTCATTCCATGGCTCGACAAACCCGGTTGTTCCAAGAATTGAGATTCCACCATAGACCCCATATTCCGTGTTCAGGGTCTCTTTTGCGATTCTTTCACCATCTTCAACCTCGATTGTAACCTCAGCACCCTCTTTGTTGATCATGGTGAGTGCCTCACGCACAGCCTCTTCTATCGATGCCATTGGAGCAGCGTTTATCGCAGGTCTTCCATCCTCAAATCTCCCGATTCCTTTTCCCGCTTTTATTACGATACCCTTATCAATTAGCCTTGCAGTTGCCACGATCTCGATCCCATCTGTCACGTCAAACTCGTGATCTCCGGCGTATTTAATGGCTCTTCCAACTCCACTGGCTGATTCAACCGGAAGCTCAACCCTTATTCCTATGGGGGTCATCACAGATACTCTATCAACGCTTTCGCTTATTGATAAGACTGCGGCTTTTGAAGCAGCAGATGCTGTTGTCCCGGTCGTAAATCCACGCCTCAAGACGTTACCATCTGGTAGAAGAAGAAACTTACCACTTTCAATACCAGCTTTTAACACATCACTGGGGATTGAAGACTTCCTGATCCACTCCTCAGGAATCTCTCTTCTTTCAATTGGATCAAACATCTAAGAGCTTGATCTCTCCAGATCTTCATAACTCTTTTGTCACTCGTGGTAAAATTAACTAAATCGAAACTTATATATATCAAAACAATTGTAGGTATGCTACTGAGTTTATATCAAGTAAATTGGAGTTGATAGTATGCACATCTCAGATGGAATACTGAGCACCCAGTGGTGTATTGTGTGGTACGTGGTTGCCCTTGTCTTTATAGCTCTTGGCATCCGCGAGATCAAACGAAGAACAGAAGAGACCCCGTCATACATGCCGCTTCTTGCGCTTATGGGCGCTGCGATCTTTGTGATTGCGGTCTGGCATATCCCGGTTCCTGTTACAGGTTCGTGCTCTCATCCGATCGGAACACCGATGTCAGCGATTGTCGTTGGCCCGTTTGCAACCGTTGTTCTGAGTGCGATTGCGCTCATCTTCCATGCGTTTCTTGCACACGGGGGGATCACGACGCTTGGAGCGAACACGGTATCGATGGGGATTGTGGGAACGTTCACAGGTTATGGAACATACGTTCTTCTTAGAAGGGTTAATTTCTCGGTCTGGATTGCAGCAGGTATGGCAGGGTTTGTAGGGGATGTCCTTTGCTATCTCACAACCGCGATGGAGCTTGCACTCTCGATAAATCCAGGCTCGGTTCTCTATCACTGGGGGCTATACTCGCTTGGATTTGTCCCGACGCAGCTGCCGCTTGCAGTCGCTGAGTTCATATTCACCGCAGCGATCGTGAAGTACATCGCAGATACAAGACCTGATATTATTGCAAAGCTTGGAGGTGCTATAGATGGATAATTTTGTCAGAAATTCCCTGATACTTCTCGTGATCTGCACCGCTGTGATGTGTGTTGCCGCCTATGCGGGATATGCGTCAGGTGCCGGGATGGAAGGAACCGATGGCATTGTTGAGGAGCATGCAGCAAGCACAGGAGGACTTGAAGCAGTTGAGATAGTGCCGAATGTTGGAGCATACGGTGATATGGGCGAGTACGTCGGGTTCACACTTGCAGGAATCATCGCAGGGTTTATCTTCGGTTACTTCTGGATCGATATAAAGGAGGGTGGTCAGCGTGCTTGAATGGCTCTCAGGCGATCCTCTAAATGGAATCGGAACAACAATCGGCTTCTTCCTCTTTGCGATAATAGGGTATGAGATAAGGAAGCTAAGGAAGAGATGAGAGATTTTTCAGAACTGATAGGGGACCTCGACTTCGAGAGGCTGGTTGTAGATGAGACAGCGCTACACCGACTGGATCCAAGGATAAAGCTTCTTGGAACCGTTGGACTTATATTTGCAGTCGTCTCGATGGTTCACCCCGGGATCCCACTCTTAATTTTTTTCCTAACACTTATAATCTCTGTTGCAATCGGAATACCACTGAATACAACGCTCAAAAGGCTTATAGCACCGCTTACAATAGCAATTGTCGTATTTATCGTTGTCCTCTTCACGTACGGAGGTGAGGGGGTTGTGGCAGAATTTATGGGGGTTCAAATATACAAAAACGGGCTTGACCTCGCTATCCTGATCTTCACAAGGATAATTGCATCGGTATCCATCCTCAACTTACTGATCGCAACAACGAGAATCCAGGATGCACTTGCAGCACTCAGATGGTTCAGAGTGCCCGCCGTCTTCGTGGATCTTACCGGAATGATGATACGGTACGTCCATCTGCTCTCAAGGGAGGGCGTGAGAATGTACCGGGCACAGCAGACAAGATCCGGGTTCTCAAACCGACTCTCATACGTTGCCAGGATGCATAACCTCGGAATGCTCGGTGGCGCACTTTTGCTTCGAGCATTCTCAAGGGGTGAACGCGTCTATCTTGCGATGCTCTCAAGGGGGTATCGGGCAGACTCAAGAATTGTCAGTGGATTTCACCCAATCTCTCTGAAAGAAATTCTCTTAGGATCGTTCATCATCCTCTCATCGTTTCTTCTGGTTATTCTTGATCGGATGATAGGTGTGATATAGCGTGCACGCGATTGAGGTTTACAATCTTTCATACTCGTATCCTGATGGGACGCACGCTCTCACGGATGTGAATCTGACCGTTGAAGAGGGTAAGAAAACAGCAATACTCGGTCCAAACGGATCAGGAAAGTCAACACTCTTCTATCATCTGAACGGGATCTTTCTACCCCAGAAAGGAGAGGTCATCATCAAAGGAGAGAGTATCACGAAGAAGAACCTCGACTGGATCAGATCAAAAGTGGGGCTTGTATTTCAGGATCCTGATGACCAGCTATTTGCACCGACCGTCTGGGATGACATCATCTTTGGTCCGGGGAATCTCGGACTGAATTATGATGAGATCAGGATGAGAGGTGAGCAGGCGCTCATGATGCTTGGTATCAGCGAACTGAAAGATAAAAACCCGGATAACCTGAGTGGAGGCGAGAAGAAGAAGGCTGCGATCGCCGGGATTCTTGCAATGGAACCTGATATCCTCGTATTCGATGAGCCAACAGCCGGGCTTGACCCTAAGAGCACTTCTGAGATCGTTGAGATAATGGATGAACTTGCATCAGATGGTAGAACGATCATCATCTCGACCCATGATGTGGATCTTGCATCGACGTGGGCTGATGAGATATTTCTCTTAAACCGTGGAAGGGTCTATGCAAGTGGAAACCCAGCCGAGATATTCACAGATGAGGAGAGGATAAAGACAGCAAAACTCAAATCTCCGATCATCGTAAGGACACACAGAGAGTTTGAGGCGCACGGAATATACAGAAAGGTAAACAGGATCCCGCTACGTGTACTTGATCTTGTTGAGAACCTGAACGGTTCAAAGAAGCGAGAAAGCGGGGAGATATGGGTTGTGAGGATTCCAGGGATGAAGGAGGGAGGGGTTGATGCCGTGGATCCTGACAGGTTGAAAGAGGTTTTTGAGCTTAACCCGGATAAGACAGGTGCGATGGGTACGAGTGCAAAGGAGTGTGCAAAAATGCTCGGGATTGAGTGTGACTTTGAGAGCGATGTGATAGATTCTGCGATATCTGAGGCGATCAGGGGAGGAAATGTCCTTGTATTTGCGTCAGGTGGGATGAGTGATCTTGTTTCAAGACGGGTGGAGGAGTACAACAGAAAGAGTGGGAAAACTATAAGGTGGGAGAGGTTGATATAGATGGAAGCTCTGACATTTATAGTTGCGATAGCTACAATTGCAATCCTTCACACACTCGTTCCGGATCACTGCTTCCTGGAAGAAAGATCCCACCCCAGAATGAGAGAAGAGCAAATATCATTGCAGGAGTTGTGATATTCCTGACAGGTTTGTTCATCCTCATATTCGAGCTTAAAAGGAGGATTATGGATGAACTGCATCAACGGGGGCGATCTCATCGATTCTGCAATATCTGAGACGATAAAGCAGGAACTCGGCATGACAGTGGGTGAATTCAGCGAAAGAGCGGGAATACCAGCGAGCACACTTTATA
>JAOQII010000033.1 GCA_026134025.1 Candidatus Syntropharchaeum sp. | reverse complement strand
TGTGGATAACGTAGAGGTTCTGAGGAGGATAATCGAAAGAACATTCAGTAGGCTTGCAGAGAGCTTATCATTTGCTAAGTCGTGGATCGAAAAGTTTATCCCTTTGTGGATGTAGTTTTGTTGGGGACTATAAAGGAGGTAAAAAGGCATGAATCGAAATATTTTGAGAATGGTTATGATATTCATCATGGTTATGGCAGTGACATCAATGGGAACTATCAGTTTAGCAGACGAACAACCAGAGCGAAGCTTACCTGTGGAATGTATCGAATCGGGTGAGGTATTTACGGTTGGAATCACCTCACCTGGAACAGGCGCTGTCGTTGAGACATTATGCGATGGTTGGGTGTATGTGACCTCTTCATTACCCGCAGATCAGGTCAGTGTGGACGGAAATACCATCACATTTACGCTCGTGGGTAATCCAGAGTTTACCTACGAGGTCCAGGCACCTGATACAGAAGGAACAAACTGCACGATCGTGGGAGTCTTCACAGATATAGACCAGGTTGATCATCCAATCGGTGGAGATTCAGAGGTTACAGTCTGCAGCGCTATCGCATCGAGGGATCTTCCTGATGAATGTGTCGAGCCGGGTGGAGAGGTTCAGGTCACGATCACATCACCTGGTACCGGTACCATCACCGAGACGATCTGTGACGGATGGACGTATGTGGGATCATCGATCGACCTGTATGACCAGGAAGGGAATGACCTGACATTCGTGCTTGCCGGTGATACAACATTCACCTACACGCTTCAGGCACCTGATACAGAAGGGGCATCCTGCGACATTGCTGGAATATTCAGAGACGTAGACAACGTTGATCATGCAATCGGTGGGGAGTCGAGTGTTGTTGTGTGTGCCGAAACGGCTACTCCATCCCCAACACCCACGGCGACATCTGACGGCGGAAATGGCGACAATGAGGGTACCCCAGCGCCCACCACCAACGAAACCGCAAATGCGACAGCTACCCCAACGGCAAACGCTACAGCCACCGCAACCGAGACCACAACGGCCACTGCAACACTGACAGAGATCCCTACCACAACGGCCACTGCCACAGAAACACCGGCAGAAACGCCAGAATCGACTGAGACGCCAGTTCAACCTGGATTCGGCATAGCTCTTCCCTTGATAGGGCTTGCAGCAGCCTATTTATACAGGAAAAATGAGTAGTATTTGAGGCGTGAAAACGTCTCATCAATTCTTTTTTAGTTTGCAATACCACAACCCTTAAAATACCCCACCACAGATGTATTTTTGATGAGTGAGTTCAATAGATTTCTCGGTACGGAAAAATACATCGCATCAGAACCCCTGAGAAATGCGGTAAATGTGGCGATAGCCCTTGGAAGACCACTGCTTGTCAAGGGTGAACCAGGCACAGGCAAGACACTTCTCGCGCACAATATCGCCCGTGCACTCGATAAACAACTCATCACCTGGAACATAAAATCAACGACAAAGGCAAAGGATGGACTGTATGTCTACGACACGGTTCAGCGGCTAAACGATAGCAGGTTTGGTGACAGAGATGTCTCTGATATCAAGCAGTACATCAAACTGGGAAAACTCGGTGAGGCGTTTGTCTCGGATGAACAAGTTGTTCTTCTGATCGATGAAATAGACAAGGCAGATCTTGAGTTCCCGAACGACCTTTTAAACGAACTTGATGAGATGACATTCTTTATCCATGAGACAGGCGAGACGATACGTGCAATTCATCGTCCGATCGTGATTATAACGAGTAACGCAGAGAAAGAGCTTCCAGATGCGTTTCTGAGGCGTTGCATCTTCCACTACATCGAGTTCCCAGATCGGCGGATGATGGAGGAGATCGTCCACGTCCACTTCCCGGATATCGAAGAGAACCTGCTTCATGAGGCTCTGAAGAAGTTCTACAGATTGAGAAGGATTGAAGGATTGAAGAAGAAGCCATCGACGAGCGAGCTTCTTGACTGGATACAGGCGTTAATCGCAGGGGGAGTATCTCAGAGGGAGCTTAAATCCGATCTCATATTTGTTGGAACATTGCTGAAGAACGAAGCAGATCTTCTATGTTTACAGGAGAATGAAATAGTTTGAAGGGCTGAAACAGTTATGTTCATCGATTTCTTCTATACTCTGCGGAGGAATGGAGTTCCTGTCTCAATCACCGAGTGGATGACACTGACAGAGGCACTATCCCGCGGTCTTGCAGATTCAAGTCTCGATACATTTTATTATCTTGCAAGATCGATCCTTGTCAAGAGTGAGTCCTACTACGATCACTATGACCTTGCTTTTGAGGAATGTTTCAACGGCATCGAGAATTATGACAGGATCAGGGCTAAGTTACGTGGTTTGAGTGAGGAATTCCCTGAGATCCGAGAAGAGCTTCTTAACTGGCTCCGCGATCCGATAAACAGTGCGTATTTGAGTGAGGAAGAGCTTCAGAAACTCCCGAAAATGGAGCTTGGGGAGTTAATTGAGCTGTTTATGAAACGCCTGGCTGAACAGATGGGGAGACACGATGGTGGCAGTAAGTGGATAGGAACCGGTGGCACATCGCCTTTCGGAAATGCCGGACAGAACCCAGCGGGTATCAGGGTTGGTGGCACATCACGTAATAGATCTGCGATCAAAATTGCACATCAGCGAAAATATCAGAACTTGCGATCTGATTTAACGCTCGATGTGAGGCAGATAAAGGTCGCGCTGAAACGATTGCGACTGCTCTCAAAGAGTGGCCCCGAGGATGAGCTTGATCTTGAGGAGACGATAGACCAGACATGTAAGAATGCCGGGGAGATCGAGCTGGTATTTACAAAGGGCAGGAAGAACGTGATCAAGCTCCTTTTACTCATGGATGTTGGAGGTTCAATGAATCCTTATGCACAGCTCTGTAGCAGGTTATTTTCTGCAGCAAACAGCTCAAGCCACTTCAAGGACTTCAAATACTACTACTTCCACAACTCAATCTATGAACATCTATACACCGATATGGCACGACGGGAGCGATTTTTAACCGAGGATTTTCTTCGCAGGTTCGACCGTGAATACAGGGTGATCATCGTTGGTGACGCGTGGATGGCACCATCTGAACTCGTAAACAGGTATGGTGCGGTTGATTATGATGATGTCTGTGAGACGCCAGGGATTATCTGGCTTAAGCGGATGAGGGATCATTTCGACCACATTGTATGGCTGAACCCTGAAAAAAGAGATATATGGGATAGAAAGTCTATCGCGATGATACGTGAGATTTTTCCCATGTTCGAGCTGACACTTGATGGTCTCGATGACGCGGTCAAGGAATTGATCGGGAGAAGATGAGGTCAGTTTATTCGAGAAATAGCTGCAACACATAGATAAAATATTACAAAAAGTATTTATACTAATTATATCATTACTATTATTAAATTAAAGAGGTGAAACTGGTGAGAAAGAGATGTTTGATCTTTGTTCTTCTGCTCTCGATTGTGATCGTTCTTTCAGGATGTCTCACGCCCTCACCACCACCTGGTGGAGAAGGGAATGAGAGCGTTGATGATGGTACAGGTGATGTAGCAGAGGGTGAACTCCCATCACAATATCACTACGTGATGGAATTTTCATCGAGTGAAGGTGATACCGGTAGAATGGAAGCATGGGCAGAAGGTGAGTATTCAAGATTTGATATCGAGACAGAGGGCGAGATAACAACGTTCCTCTCAACACCTGAGGAAACATGCCTATATGACTCATCGAGTGGATATGCAATGAAGTTCCCGCGAGAAGAGGGTGATACGGCGAACCCTGCTGCTGCTTACGGTATGTGGTTCGGGAGTTACTACTACGGTGAAAAGGCGGCAGACAGTGATATACTTGCTGCGATGCAATATATGTGTAGCGTTAACCCTACCTGTGATTCGGTGAAGAAAGTTGGCTCTGAGACGGTTGCAGGCCACAAGTGCATCGTCATTGAGACTGTCTACAAAGAAGAGATGGGAGCAGCATCTGTGAAGATGTGGTTTGCATCGGGCTACGGCTACCTCATGAAGCTTGAGGTCACAGATACAGATGGCACGGTCACAACCATGGAGTTTACAGAGGTTGATATTGAGAAAGACATACCAGACAGTGTCTTTTCCATACCCGAGTGTGAGAACGCCCAGAGTATGGAGGAGATGTTTGGTGAGATGGAAGGGTTTGAAGGTTAAGTTGATTTTAAAGAATAAAGAGGTGATCGTAAATGGCTGAAACTTCACTTGGATTGGATGAAAATATCGAGGGAGCTCTATGTTATCTATTTGGATGGCTTACAGGGATAATCTTCTTTGTACTAGAGAAGGATAACAGATTTGTCAAGTTCCATGCGATGCAGTCGATCGTTGTATTCCTGGCTCTTATGATTCTTGGATGGATAATAGGAGCGATTGCTACGGCAATGTTCTTCGCAGCTCCGTACAACGCGGGAGCATTTGGAATTGCGACATTGATCAGTCTGATCTCAACACTCCTTTGGCTGGTAATGTTTGTACTATGGCTACTTCTAATGTACAAGGCATACAGCGGTGAGATGTACAAGCTCCCGAAGATCGGCGACTGGGTTGAGAGCAAGATCTAAAGCTGCAATCGTTTCAGGGAATATTTTTTTATCCCTTTGTTTTTTTGTATTTCATGGAGGTTAAAATATGGATATTGAATCTGCCATAAAGTTTCCGACTGAAGATGAAAAGTGGATTGGAAAAATACTGATAGGAGGCATCATCTCGCTCATACCTATCGTGAATTTGCTTGCATCAGGCTTCTATCTCAAAACGATGGAAAGGACGATTAACAGAAGCTCAGGAATGCCAGAATGGGAGGGATGGGGTGAATTATTCATCAAAGGATTGGTAGCGGCTATTATATGTTTCCTGTACCTCCTGATTCCAATGATCGTTGTGATTGTGGCGGTTGTAATGGTTGGTGGATTAGCATCTACTGTAACGGCGGATACGTTTGCTAATATATTTGCTATGTTTAGTGCCATAATTATAGGAGGAATACTTGCGATAATCTTCGGATTTTTCATTCCGATGGCGATGGCTATGTATGTGAGTAGTAACTCGATAGGAAATGCGTTCAAGATCGGAGAGGTAATTTCGCGGATAAAATCTACACTCGGTGATTATCTGATAGCTTATGTAGTTATTATCGTCCTTGCGATTGTTCTCTCATTGATCGGTAGTGTACCGATTCTTGGATGGATAATAGCAATATTCGGAAGCTTCTATATCAGCGTTGTTGCAGCGAAGATGTTTGGAGATATTTACACAGCATCGAGTGCATAGAAACAACCACCAAGATTTAAATAGTCTAAAACCTTAGAACTGTTTGATATAAGCACCTCAGGATCAAATGGTGATTGGATGAAGAAGAAAGTCTCAAAGTACAGGGGTTCACGCACATGCGGCGGCGGAACACACAAGAACCGTAGAGGAGCTGGTAGTAGAGGTGGACGAGGACGCGCAGGGTTAGATGAGCACCATTTTGCATATTATTACAAGCGTGGAATCATCGTGGGCAAACACGGATTCAAGCGTCCAGATGCTGCGAAAAAAGAGCTCAAAACTATCAATGTCAGCACGCTTGATCAGATGGCTGACAATCTCCTGAAGACTGGGGCAGCAACGGAGTTAGAGGGGAAGATACAGATCGATCTTCAAAGTCTTGGCATCGATAAGGTACTTGGTAGTGGAAAAGTTACAAGACCACTCCAGGTCGAGGGTGTGGCCATCACAGAGCGCGCACGAGATAAGATCGAGTCTGCTGGTGGGCTGGTAGTCACATATGAGTAACGGAGAGTACGGATTCAAAGACCGACTCGCCCCGATATTGCAGCGATTTCCGGCGGTAGAGCGGCCAGCGATTCACGTTCACTTCAAGCGCAAGCTTGGATGGACAATAGCTGTTTTAATACTCTATTTTGTCCTATCTAATGTGCCACTATTCGGGCTTTCTCCAGATTCAATCGATCTCTTTGCCCAGTACAGAGCGTTCTTTGCAGGTGCTTCAGGTTCACTCTTACTTCTCGGCATAGGGCCGATCGTGACCGCATCTATCGTGTTACAGCTTCTCGTGGGTGCAGATATAATAAAACTGGATCTATCGAATCCACGAGATCAGGCGATCTTCCAGGGTGGGCAGAAGTTTCTGGTTCTTGTTATGATCGTTCTTACAACCCTACCCCAGATGGTTGGTGCAAATCCGTATATAAAACCAGATCTTGGGCTTGCAGCAAGCATGGGGGTTGATCCATCTGTCCTATGGTGGGCGCTATTCATCCAGATCTTTATTGGCGGTGTTTTGATAATGTTCCTCGATGAGATCGTATCCAAATGGGGAATCGGATCCGGTGTCGGGCTATTCATCGTCGCTGGAGTTGCTCAGGCGCTTGTGACAGGAGTCTTTAACTGGCAGCTTGATCAGGGTATGCCGATTGGGATTATACCCAGGTGGATATGGATCGCCCAGAATATGGGCGCAAGTGAGCTTCTATCAGGTGAAGGGTTCAGGTTCCTCCTGATCAGTGGAGGGGTTCTTGCACTCATTACGACGATTATCATATTCCTGCTTGTCATCTTCTTTGAGTCCACAAGGGTCGAGATTCCGCTTGCACACAGTGCGGTAAGGGGCGCAAGGGGAAAGTTTCCGGTGAAACTGATCTATGCAAGTGTTCTTCCGATGATACTGGTTCGGGCGCTTCAGGCGAACATCCAGATGGTTGGGATGGTACTGGCACGGAAGGGAAACACCCTGCTTGGTGTCTACGACGCTGCATCAGGAAAACCGATCTCAGGGCTCATGTACTACTTAAACCCGATTTATAGCCCTTATGACTGGATACCCTCGCTTGTTCACCAGAACTACCCTGATATTGCAACATGGCAGATCGCGATGCGGCTTGGATGTGATCTTGGATTGATGGTAATTGGTGGTATGATCTTTGCCGTATTCTGGATCAATACGACCAACATGGGTGCTGATGCGGTTGCAAAACAGATCCAGCGATCAGGGATGCAGATTCCAGGGTTCAGGCGAGATCCAAGAATCCTTGAGCGTGTGCTTGAGAGATACATCCCCAAAGTCACGATAATCGGTGGAGCGCTTGTTGGTCTTCTGGTTGTTGTTGCAAATATGCTTGGGACGATCGGCAATGCATCTGGAACCGGGATTTTACTTGCCGTCAGTATTACATACCGATTGTATGAGGATATAGCATCAGAGCAGATGATGGAGATGCATCCGATGATACGCGGTTTATTCGGGAAGGAGTGATCTTACGTGTCTGTCATTGTTCTCACAGGTATACCGGGTGTTGGGAGCAGTACAGTTGCCAGAGAAGCACTGAATATGATGGATGATGATGCTGCATCCAGGTTCAGATCTGTTAACTACGGTGATGTGATGTTCGAGGTTGCACAGCAGAAAGGACTTGTCAAATCTCGCGACGAGATGCGGAAGCTTGAAAGTTCCATTCAGCGGACGATCCAGCAGACTGCAGCAAAAAGAATTGCTTCGATTGAGGGTAGGGTGATTCTTGACACTCACATCACAATAAAAACACCACAGGGCTATTTGCCTGGGCTTCCAAGATGGGTACTTGATGAACTTAAGCCAGACCTGATCATACTCGTTGAGGCTGATCCTGAGGAGATCTATCAACGGAGGGTGAAGGATAAATCAAGGTCAAGAGATCCTGACTCTGTCGAGCTTATCGATGAGCACCAGCAGATAAATAGAGCCACAGGGATGGCTTATGCAGCCTTAAGTGGTGCAACCGTCAAGATCATCGCAAACCATGATAATGGACTCAGAAGAGCAGCAGGTGAACTTTTAGAAGTTATTTCAGGATGATCTGATGAAAAAGAAAGCAAAAGAGCTTATTGAGAGGATGTTACTTGCGCTGGGATTCAGCCTGCTTTTTGGTATCATGCTTCTTGGACAGGATTTTCGAAATGGACTCGGTACTTTTGTAGGGAGTTTCATGAACCCTATTGCAGCATTAATCCCGTTCTATCTGCTCATTGTGTTGCTTGCACTCGCTACAGGTGTATATGCAAGCCTCATCCAGAAGTACACGATCGACTGGGAGCTTATGCGTCGGGTCCAGAAGAAGATGCGGGAATTTCAGAAGGAATTTCGTGAGGCACAGCAACAGGAAAATAAGTACAAGCTCAAAAAACTTCAGGAGCAGCAGGTTGAAATGATGCAGGAACAGGCGGAGATGTCAAAGCAGCAGTTCAAGCCGATGGCATATATCGGGATCGTCTCAATACCACTCTGGATGTGGATGTATCAGTATGTTGTAGAGTACAAAGATGTTCTTCCTCCACTGATCCTTCCGATTGTTGGTGAGAAAGCGTTGATGGATCCATGGTTCTTCCTGCATTACTGGATCCTCTGGTATATTGTCTGCTCGATTCCATTTGGGGCGCTCATGCGCAAGATTCTGAACGTCGGTGGGATTTAGTGTGATCATCACGATTGGAGGATTGCCGGGGAGTGGATCAACAACGGTCGCACGTATTTTATCAGCACGACTCGGTCTCGAATATATCTCATCAGGCGAGATCTTCAGGGAACTTGCAAAGGAACGGGGCTTAACGCTCGAGGAGTTTGGAAAGATCGCGGAAGCGGATGATACAATCGACAGGATGATCGATGAAAGACAGAAGAAGATCGCATCCAGTCGGGAAGATCTGATCGTTGAGGGAAGACTTTCAGGGATCCTCCTCAGTGGGTATGCGAATCTGACCGTCTGGCTAAAGGCACCGCTTGATGTGAGGGTTGAACGAGTGACAGAACGGGACGCTCTCGATCGATCGAGACTTCTAACCCTGATCAAAGAGCGGGAACACTCTGAGTGGATCAGATACAATGAATACTATGGTGTTGACCTCAAGGACCTCTCTGTGTATGATCTTGTGATTGATACATCTCGCTGGAGTGCAGATCAGGTATGTGAGATCATTATCAGGGCTGTAGAAATAGGTAGATAAACCCAGGCGAAACATACCCAACCTTTTATACCTCCAGGCGTTATAAAGTTGTGCGGGATGTGAGTATGAAGATCCTTGTCATAAATAACTACGGGCAGTTTTGCCACCTGATACACCGTGCTTTGAGAGATCTCGATCAGGATAGCCAGATCGTCTCAAATACAACCCCTGTCGAGGAAATACTTGAGAAAAAAGTAGATGGTATGGTGTTAAGTGGTGGACCATCGATTGATAGGATCGGAATCTGTGAGCGTTACATCGATGCGATCGATATCCCAATCCTGGGAATATGCCTCGGACATCAGCTCATGGCAAGAAAGTTCGGTGCAACGATAAGAAGTGGGAAGGCTGGCGGGTATGCTGAGGTTGAGATCGAGGTGCTGAATCATGATGATATATTCAAGGGACTTGACGATCGTGAGATTGTCTGGGCATCTCACGCGGATGAGGTTGCAACGCTTCCAGATGGATTTATATGCCTTGCACGATCAGAGATCTCTGAGATCGAGGCGATGAAACACATAACACGCCCGCTCTACGGATTGCAGTTCCATCCAGAGGTATCCCACACGAGAAGCGGAAATGAGATCCTCACAAACTTCATTGAAATTTGCAAGAATTATAATAAATCTTAGCCCGTGCTTTTTTCTTCAGTCCACGAGCCGATCTATCGCACTCACAAGGGTATCTCTCGGTACAACACCAACGATCCTATCGATGACCTCTCCATTCTTGTACAGTAACAGGGTTGGTATCGCCATTATGGCATTCTCCATCGCGACACGTGGGTTCTCATCCACATTGATCTTGCAGAAGAGCACCTTTCCATCATATTTCTTTGAAAGATCTTCCATCATTGGTGCGATCATCTTGCAAGGACCACACCACTCTGCCCAAAGATCGACAACAATCGCCGGATTATCCCGTATCGTATCTGCAAATGTATCATCTGTTATCTCAATTACCGCCATCTGAAAACCTCCACCATCAAGTATACTAAGAGGGGGTATTTATATCGATCTATTTATTCTTAAACCCCATACATCCTGTAGTATCCCATATAGTCTGCAAGTATCGGCATCAGATCAACCCCCCTGATCCAACCAAGCCCACCATGAGCGCAGGATAGCTCGTTGAATTGTTTGACCTGATCAACCCTCACACCATCACCATGCATCAGGATCGTGACAGGATCGCTGCTGTGTCGTCTGAGTGTGACAGGGGTTGAGTGATCCGCGGTCAGGACAATGTAGGCATCAAGATCGAGCACACGTTCGATAAATTCCTGATCTATTCGCTCAATGAACGCACGCTTACCAGCCCAATCGCCATCATGCCCCTTACTATCCGTTGCCTTGATATGGACAAAAGCAAGATCGTATCGATCGATACTGGAAAGAAGTGCGTCTGCCTTTGCCCTGAGGTTTGTATCTACCCGGCCTGTTGCACCTTCAACTTTTAAAATGTCCATCCCAAGATACTTTGCAACACCTTTGTATAATGCAGACCCTGCCACACAGAAGGATCTGAACCCGAACCTCTCCTCAAGGCTTTGAATATTCCTGAAGGCACCAGCACCACGTGTAAGAAGTACATTTGCAGGGGTTTGATACTCCTTCAATATCTCATACGAACGCCTTATAAACTTATTCAGGACCTCTGATGATTTTTTAGCTTCATCTGAATTATCGAGTGGCTTTGATTCAAGAACCTTCCCAGGACCGTGCGGATCTACATCAGAGATCTCCTTTGAAAGTCTCTCTCCACGCATGACAAGCGCGCAGCGATGCTCTGTTGTGTGCTTCACGATGAACTTCACCCCATCGATCTCGATATTGAGTGCCTCTGCAAGCTCACTTGAACCGAACCTGCCCGCCCTTCTGTCAAGAACTTCCCATTTATCGTTTATCGTTGCAAAATTTGCCCTGAACGCAACATCCCCCTCTTCAAGCTCGATTCCCGCTCCAAGCGCCTCAAAAGGACCTCTTCCAGGATACTCACGGTATGGATCACCACCAAGAATTGCAAGATGGGCTGTATCACTACCAGGAACGATACCCGGTGCGATTGAATACATCAGCCCACATATTCCCTCGCTGGCTAAACGATCCATGTTTGGAGTGTAAGCCTCTGAAAGCGGTGTGGAACTCCCCCTATCTGTCAGGCCGTCACAGATTACAAGGATAGCTTTTTTATACTCAAGTTTTTCAGCCATATTTACCACAACGGGCCGGAAGGGATTTGAACCCCTGACCTACGGGTTAAGAGCCCGTCGCTCTGCCTAACTAAGCTACCGGCCCAGGCACAGTTTTATGATCGTATCTCAGTTTATATATCTTGCTATTGTGTACAATGTGGCACAGGGAAAACCTTATTTAGCCACCCAACTATTTAAATTCAGGATAGGAGGGGAGATTGAGATGAGGACAATCTGGTTGCAGACCCGAATGTTTCTGCTTGTTGCAGCATTATTTGCGCTTATATATGCGTTTCTGGTTCTCATAGCCGATCTCACAGGTTACGGAACACCGATCGTTTTTGCAGTGCTTGCATTTGTCATCGTTGCATTCCAGTTCCTGATAGGTCCAAAAATCGTTGAGTGGTCGATGAAGGTCAAGTATGTGGACGAGATGGAGGCGCCAAAGCTACATCAGATGATCGATAGACTTGCAAGGGATGCCGGGATACCGAAACCCAGAGTTGGGATCTCTCAGGTTGGAATCCCGAACGCTTTTGCATTTGGAAGATCAAAGCGGAATGCAAGGGTATGTGTCACGGTACCACTCATGAAGATGCTTGATGATGCCGAGCTTGAGGCGGTGCTCGGGCACGAGATCTCGCACATCAAACACAGGGATGTCGTTGTGATAACAGCCCTCAGTGTAATCCCGATGATCGCATACTTCATCTTCCAGTCGTTCTTCTTCTCGAGCATGTTTGGTAGAAGAGATCGAAACATGGGTGCAACGATCGCGATCGCAGCGCTCGCATTTGTCGTGTATTTCATCAGCAACCTGCTTGTACTCTATGCATCGAGGATCAGGGAATATTATGCAGACCAGGGAAGTGTTGAACTTACAGGAAAACCACATGAGCTTGCATCAGCCCTTTACAAGATGATTTACGGCTCAACTCGCGTTAAACCAGAGGATTTGAAGGCGCTTGAGGGTATGAGGGCGTTCTTTGCGACAGATCCAGGTCGAGCAAAGAAAGATACTATAGATCTCATGGCTGCAGATCTTAACAGAGACGGCAAGATCGACCCATACGAGCTTCAGCAATTTGCAGATAGTACTGGATCAATAAGCACATTCGAGCACTTTATGGAGCTTTTCTCGACGCATCCAAACCCTGTCAAACGTATAAAGCGGCTTGGAAGGTTATAACTACAGATCATAACTTATCAAACTTATCACAAAGTTGGTAAAGTTTATATACAGGCTCACCTTAATCCATCATCATGATACAGATGGGTAAGGTCATAGCAGTAATTGGGCTGATACTACTTATAACATCGACAATCACGGTTTCAACAGCAGGATCACACGCAAATATAGTGATAACAGATGTAACGCCTGTAGATCTCTCACCCGGTGATACAAAAGATATTACACTCACCATAAAGAACGATGGAAGCAGGGATGCAAGACATATCACATTGAACTTCCAGAGCAGTGATTACATCTCGGTGGTCGGATCATCGAGCGAGTACATCCACTCGATAAATGCATGGACATCAAAGGAGATCACGATAACAGTACATGTTGCAGAGGGGGCTCCTGATGGGACGTATGAGATACCGATTACATGCTCGTTTGATGAGTACTATTACACAGCCACCACAGGCTATGTAACATCTGCGATGACCCCGACCACGCTTGGTATCGTCTTCAATGTGCGGGGTGAGATCATAATCGATGTGGCTGATGTTACAACCGATCCTGCAGAGGTTAGACCCGGGGATGATTATGTCACCGTAACTGCAACGCTATCAAACGCAGGTGAGGGGCAGGCAAAGGAGGTTAAGGCAGAGCTTGAGTGTCCTGATGGTTTTAAACCCTCTAAATCTTCAACAAACATCGCATACATCGGTATCTTAAATTCAGGATCACAGAGCGTGGCAACATTCCATATAGACGTTGAAGAAGGGATCGAGGATGGATATTACAGTTTGCCGCTTACAATCACATACAAGGACACGAGCAACAACGATTACATGATCACGAAGGAGGTTCGACTTCTCGTTGAGCCAAAGCCTGACTTTGAGGTTACCTCTGTCAGGATCACCCCTGCGACGATAAGAAGCGGAGATTCCGTTAGGCTTGCAATCACCGTGAAGAACACGGGAAGCGAGGATGCAAAGTCTGTTGAGATAAGGGCGATAAGGAAGGCGACTCAGCCGTTTGATTTCGATGAGCGAAGTTCCTACATCGGAGATCTCGATATTGGAGAGGAAGGAAGTGGAGCTCTCACGTTTGATGTTGAGACTCCAGCAGATCCAAGGGAGTATCTTCTTAAGATAAGGATACGCTGTACTGGCGATCCTGATAAAGGTGACTACAACGTCTATACATTCGACCGAACAGTTTCTGTTACCGTATCACCCGGTGCTCCAAAGCATGAACGATGGAGTGGTTACGGGATCATCATCGGTGTGATCATCGTGTTAGCAGGAGGTATCTACTACCACTTCAGGAGAAGAAGATGAATGAGATTGAGAAGATGCTCAGGGTCTTTGAGCTTTTCACGACAGCGCTTGGTGGAAGCACTAAAGATGGTAAGATTCTCGGCGTTCTCTGGATAAGAGGGGAGCCGATGAGCGTCTACGATATATCTGATGCAACAAACTTAAGCCTAACCGCCTGCAGAAGTGCGCTTGAACGCCTGGAGAGGCATTATATAATCAGGAGGGTGAAGGAAAAAAGCGATCGGAAGGTCTACTACACATGCGAGAAGGATCTCACAAAGACGATAAAACAGATGCTTGCACGGCTCTATGAGGATCTGACCGTTGCAGAAGGGATCGTTGAGGGATTTGATGGAGGAGAGGAGCTTAAAAAAGAGGTTGAGCAGGCGAGAAGATACCTCGAAGGTCTGCTTGCGGAGTGATCGAGATGCTTGAGAAGGGCTTAAAACGTATCGCAGATATTCAGATCGCACACCCGGGCGTTGTCCTCGTGCTCTGCATACTCATCACCCTTGCTGCATTCAACGGCGCGATGAAGATAAAGTCAGAGGCAAACATGGAAAAGTGGATGCCGCAGGATTTACCAGTTATCAAGACATCAAAGCTCATCCGATCGATATTCGGGGCAAGTGATATGGAGATGGTCGTTGTGAGGCTTGATCCCGACTCAACAGATGAATATGCAATCTCAGATGTCCGTGACCCTGAGGTCCTGGAGGCAATAGATCGATTGGAACTCAGGATAAGAGGTGAGGATCATGTTTATTCTGTGATGAGCCTCGTTGATTATATAAAGATCTACAACGGAGGAGCCATTCCAGTGGAAATAGAGGGGGTCAAGGAGATAATAAATGCCCATCCTGAGCTCAAGGAGTACATTGCATCAGACTACTCATCAACGATCATCATGATCACAACCGATGCAGGATCTGATCAGAACGTTGCAAAGCGGCTCACCCGGAATATAGAACATGACATATCTGAGTCCGCGTTCCCGAGCGGTATAAGGGCTGATGTGACCGGGATTCCATCACTTGTATCCACGATAATGGATCTGATAAACGAGAACAACCGCAAGACAACAGCACTCTCGATGATATTTGTCCTTCTCCTCCTCATCATCTCATACTCCTCCGTAAGATGGGGTCTGAAGCCGATGGTCCCACTGGCGTTTGGTGTTGTCTGGATGATGGGTCTTATGGGTTATCTCGGGATTCCACTCAACATGGCAACAAGCGTTGTCACATCGATGATGATCGGAATAGGAATAGCTTATGGTGTCCATATCGTTGATCGGTACAAGGAGGAGCGTGCAAAGGGGATGACGGTCGATGATGCGGTTGAGACAAGTGTTGTAAAGGTTGGATCTGCGATCATCTCAACATCTGCAACAACGATGGGAGGTTTTATCGCATTAATCTTTGGGAGTATGCCGATGATGCAGCAGATGGGAGAAGCGTTATTTCTATGCATCGGATGCAGCATGGCATCTGCGATATTCTTACTCCCGAGTATCCTCTGCCTTTTAGATAGGAGAGATGAGAATGCTTCTTGATACACTTCCCGGGATCTTGAAGAGGTTTGGAAGGTTTGAGGTCCACCATCCATGGCTTGTCATCCTCTTCGTCCTTCTGTTTACGATTATCTCACTCTATGGGATCGGGAGGATCGAGACTATAACATCATATGAGAACATGGTACCATCCGATATTCCAGTGATCCAGACGATGCACATCGTTCAGGATGAGTACGGTGGCGCAGGGATGATCCAGATACTCGTTGAGGCAGATGATGTTAGAGATCCTGAGGTTATACGGGCGATCGATACGCTCTCACAGCGAATAAGTG
>JAOQII010000032.1 GCA_026134025.1 Candidatus Syntropharchaeum sp. | reverse complement strand
GTCAAATTTTTTGGGACTATACACTGGTGTGGGGAGGGGTAAATCAAATACTCTATAGAGAATTCGTTACACTACCGGTGACAGTCTTACCAGGGCAGAGAAAAAGCATAACAAGAGCCTGAGCCGAGGGCGAATGGAGAGATTCAGGATAATGAGAGATGAGCTCAGAAATAGATTGAGACGATATGATACGATGCGATCGATCGTGGCAGTGCCTGTGAGCTTTCAGGTTATGGTTGAGAAAGGAAGGTGCGGCTGGAGTTTAATTGTGAAAGAGTCCATTGAATGAGACTGATGCGTTTTTCCCAATCTCAACTTGTATATTCGGCATTTATCCGCACATACTCATAGGATAGGTCGCACCCCCACCCCTTTGCTTCTTCTCCGCCACTGCCAAGATCTGCAATGATCATAACCTTTTTTTCCTGTAGGATCTTTGCTGCAAGCTCACTTGCATCGATAGCAGATCCCTTATTAAGGATGCATACCTTTGAACCGGCAGCAGAAAGCTCAATCCTCAGGTGGTCCTCACGCACCTTGGCCCCAGAGTAACCTATCGCACATGCAATCCTTCCCCAGTTTGGATCAGCCCCAAAGATGGCGGTTTTAACAAGGGGTGACTTTAGGATAGCCTTAACAGCTTTATTAGCATCTTTTTTTGTAGCTGCACCTTTAATCACAACTTCAATCAACTTGGTTGCACCTTCGCCATCAGATGCAATCATCTTTGCGAGGTTTTCACAGACATAATTTAAACCTTTTTGGAATTCTTCGCTTTCTATGCCGCTTTTTTTTTCTGTTGATACAAGAAGTACCATATCATTTGTACTCATATCACCATCGACAACGACCATATTAAATGAACGGTCAACTGCTTCTTTAAGCGCACTTTGAAGGGTTTTATGGTCAAAGATAGCATCAGTATAGATAAAAGCGAGCATTGTTGCCATATCGGGTGCAATCATCCCAGCACCTTTTGCAACACCTCCGATCCTGAAAGAGTCCAACCCCTTTATTTCCACTGCAACTTCCTTTGGGTAGGTATCTGTTGTCATTATAGCCTCTGCAACAGCTCTGCTTGCTTCAGGCGACGAATTTAATTTCTCCTTTATTTGATTAAATTCCCTTAAGATTATTTTCATATCGAGTTTTGTTCCTATAACACCCGTCGACGCGATGAGGACAGTTTCATCAGGGATGTTTAGATGATTTGCTACCAGCTTACAGACTTCCTTGGCATTATGAATTCCATCGTCGCCTGTGAAAGCGTTTGCGCATCCACTGTTTACTATAACCGCGTTGCAGACCTTGTCCGCTTTTAGATGTTTTTTTGTTACAAGAAGTGATGCGCTTTTGAATTGGTTCTTTGTACAGACACAGGCAGCACTACCTCCGCCTGTGATAAGAGCGAGTCCATGTTTTCCTTTCTTTATTCCAGCTGCCTTTACACCTTCTACCGCACATATTCCACCCTTAATGGATTTTATTTTGCTTTCCTTTGGAATTATTTTCACCTCACTTCTTTTAACATTCTGCTTTTAGATTAAATACTATTCTATCCAAGAATTTATGGAAACCTCGTTGGACCTGTTGCCGCAGACTTCAAAGGTGGAAGAACATGCCTCAAAACACTTCAACGGAAATTCTTCGTGGTCCACTTTCTTTGAGCAGAGGTTTTGGAATGGTTTCTATAAAATCAAAATTTATGGATAAGGATTTCCTGAGTTGAACTGGTGGGGTTTTTATAACAGGTGCATCATACAAAAATCTTTATCAAAAGACTTCACAAATACTACACATGGAAGATGACTTCAAAAACATAAGCAATAAAGTTAATAGTGTCCTTCCAGACGATTGGATAGGGGGTTTTGAGCTTGGCTGGAGCTGGACTGAAGATTTCGAGAGGCGAATTTATAGCCTGTATTTGCAGGGGATGAACAGTAACCTCTTGAAACTTCTCTATGATGCAGGATATGATACAGGAAAGAGGCTTGGAGAAGGCATCTTGAGTTATTTTGAGCTTGAACCAAGGAGTTTAAAAGAGCGGGCGTATTACTTTGATGTTTTTCTCTCAAAGATTCAGATTGTAACAATCAAGTATTCAAAAGAGGAGGGTTATCGCGTTCTTACGTTCATTGGGGGTACACAATTTTCAAGAAACTTCAAAGAATTGACAGGTGAATCAATATGCCATCACACTGCAGGTCTAATCGCAGGCTGTACAAAAGCACTTTTTAATAGAGATGTTATTGTGGTTGAATCAAGATGTCTTGCCAAAGGTGACACTGATTGTGAGTTTCGGGTGTGGGTTACAGAATAAAGCTTTGAGGCATTCTTTTGAGACGATTGGCAATTGGAAAAAAAATTTCCAGTAGAGAGGTGCTTGAGGATCTAAGAGCAGAAGATATCGGACTCCTGAGATGTATGCAATGTGGGAGGTGTACAGGTGGCTGCCCTGCTGCAGGGGTATTTGAAGATTTCTCCCCAAGGCTGGTCATGCATGAACTTATTGAGGGTGAGACAGAAAACGTTCTCAAAGGAGATATGATCTGGAAATGTGGACAGTGCTACACGTGTCATCTCAGATGCCCCCGGGGAAATAGCCCTGCAACGGTCATCCTGATTCTGAGAGAGTTATCACTGAAGCGTGGTTATTCAAAAGATAAAGTAAAAGAGATCGCAGCAAAATGTGGCGTACTCATGTGGAAAAAGGGTGTTAACTTCTATGAGGAAGGATCCAGAGAACTTCCAGATGAAGCAGCTTATGAGGTGGAGGATATCCTTAGAAGAAGCGGTTATGAAGCATTTCTCAAAGCGCTGGGAGTTGATCTTCCTTGAGTGAATGCCATTATCTCTTCAAGAGCTGTATCCTTGGTGCATACTACCCGGAAGCTGAGCGATGTCTTAGGGTGGTATTCGATCGACTTGACACCCAGTACGTCGATGATCCGGCCCAATCGAGCTGTACAGGACACGGCTACCACTCGGGAATTTATCCCCTGAAGACCACACTTGAGGTCAATCGCAGGAATTTTTCACTTGCAAGGGGTAAGGGTTGTGATGACATCGTCACCTCATGTGTAACAAGCTATGCGACGTTAAAAGAGATGAAGAAACTCTTGAAAGATCCGATCAAGATTTATCATGGCTTAGAGGTGCTATATGAACATCGGAATGAGATCTTAAGGGGATTAAAGTACAATCTTGAGGGAATTAAAGTTGTAACACACCATGGCTGTCATTATACAAAGATCTTCTACGATGATGTGAAGGCAGGCGATCCTGAGCGTCCAGTGCTTTTGGATGAGATTGCAACCTCGCTCGGTGGAGAAGTTCTTGATTACAGCGAACGAAGCCTGTGCTGTGGGATGGGATTCAATCATCTGCTCCTTGATCAAGAATACTGCAAAAAAATCGCACGTCGAAAGCTTGAGAGCATCAAAAAAGTGAATCCCGATTTGATACTGGTTCACTGTCCTGGATGTCTTCTCACGCTCGATAGATTTCAGGGCATTCTAAAACAAGAAATGGGTCTTGAGCTCCAGATCCCTGTTTTAAACTATACAGAACTTATTGCGTTGCTTTTTGGAGTAGCTTCTGATGAGATTGGAATCAAGACGCATCATGTCGCACTTGAAGGGGTTATCGAAAGAATTAAGGAATAAAATATGAAGATCGGGGTTTTTCTCTGTGAATGTGGCGGAAATATCGCTGATGTAATTAATCTTGAACAGATTAGAAATATACTTGAAAGTAAGGGTTTTTTTGTTAGAATCAATGAACATCTATGCTCTGATCAGGGATGTAAACATATAGAGAAGTGCATCAGGGAAGAAAAACTTGAGAGGGTTGTTCTTGCAGCATGTTCACCGATGATGCATGGAAAAAGGTTTGAAGACACCGTAGCAGTTTTATTAAACCCAAGTTTTTTTGAGATTGCAAATATCAGGGAGCAGTGTGCGTGGGTGCATTCTTCCGATGAAGCAACACCAAAGGCGATAGCGCTCATCGGCGCGAAACTCGAACGGTTAAAAAGTGCTGTAGCACTCGATAAAATAATAATTAAACCATATAATGAGGCAATGGTTCTTGGTGGCGGTGTTTCAGGGATAACTGCTGCACTTTCGCTTGCAAACCACGGAATAAAAACAGATCTTATCGAACAGACCGGGACGATCGGTGGGCATATGGTTCAGATTGGGAAGGTATTCTCACCTGGCGAGATCGCTGTTGAGTGTGCACTCTGCTCACTTGCACCACTTATGAGCGATGTCCACCACCATCCATTGATTGAGTTATATGATAGGTCCAGGCTTAAACGAGTTGCAGGATCCAGAGGTAGGTTTGAGGTTGAGATTGAGCGATTGCCACGATACGTTACCGAAGACTGTCTTGGGTGTGGAAGGTGTATGTATGCATGTCCGGTACATGTGCCTGATGAATGTAACCTTGGCATGAAGCTGCGAAGGGCGATCTACATTCCATTTCCGCAGGCCATCCCACCGGTCTTTGAGGTTGATATTGAGGCATGTGTTGGATGCGGAAAATGTCTTGAAGCCTGTGATATCGGTGCGATTGATCTTAAAATGAAAAAGAAAGCGATCATGCTCAATGTGGGCGCGATCGTGGTTGCAACAGGTTTCAGGCGGTTTGATCTTGGGCAGGTTAAGGAATATGGGTATGGCAGATTCGTGGATGTTGTGAGCCAGATGGAACTTGCAAGAATTCTCGCTGTAAATGGTCCAACCAAGGGGAAGCTCTTGAGACCATCAGATCACAAGCCTCCAGGAAGAATTGTCATGATCCAGTGCGTTGGGTCGAGGGATGAGAAGGTCGGTAACAGTTATTGCTCAAAGATCTGCTGTATGGTCGCGCTCAAGCATGCAGCTTTCATCAGGGAGCATTATCCAGCATGCGAGATTGTAATCTCCTACACCGATATGAGAACAACAGGGTTCTTTGAGGACTATTACCGCCACGCACAGAATCTTGGCGTTGTTTTTATTCGTGGCAGAGCAGCTGAGGTGGTTGAGGATGATGGGATCTTACTTGTGAGGATGGAGGACACGCTCTCAGGTGAACAGCTCGAGATTGAATCAGATATGGTCGTTCTATCTGAGGGACTGGAGGCTTCAGATGGTACGATCGAGGTTGCAGGGATTCTGGGATTGAGTCAACGAGAGGGGGGCTTTATAAAAGAAGAACATCCAAAGCTCAGGCCTGTTGAGACAGATAAAAAAGGCATCTATGTTTGTGGATGTGCAAAGGGGCCCAAGGACATCACAGAAAGCGTTCTTGAGGCGAATACGGCTTCAGCAAGGGCTTTCGAGTATATTACCGGTGAGGTCACACTTGAGACCGGGGGTTTGAGCGATGATGAATTTCTTGCAGAGATCGATGGACATCTCCAGTGGAAAAAAAGGGGTGAGCGTGTGGTTCTCGCCTTTCTCGATCGGGAGATCGGATACAGGTGTGCTGATGCCATCGGCGCAAAACGGCTTTCATACCCTGCAAATATCCGGATAGTTATGGTCCCCTCGATCGGGGTGGTTAAAGAGCACCATTTAAGATATGCGCTTGAGAGGGGGGTGGATAAGATAATTCTCGGCATGCATGATAATTTCGATCTTGAAGTTCCAGAGGATATTGAGGATCGGGTTTTAAAATACAGGGTCTACACACCGTATTTCAGGGGGCTATGTGAGGTGTTTGAGAGAGTCGTTTAACGCCTCCAGTGGAAATGATGGGGTTGTGGTGTAGGTGTAAAAATCGAGTCACACGCCAAACTTTTATCAAATACGCCAGCGTAGGTAGCTAAGGTGTAAGTGTATGGGAATGACAATCACAGGGAAGATATTGAAAGCTCATACTGGCGATGGCACCTGCGAGGTTGGGCGTGAGATAGGGCTTATTATTGATCAGTGCCTTACACAGGATAGTACAGGTACAATGGCATGGCTTGAATTCGAGGCACTTGGTCTCGATGAGGTTCAGGCAAAACGTGTAGTCTCATACTGTGATCACACATCGCTCGGGTTCAAGGGCGAGTCTACCGATGATCACTACTTCCTCCAGACGATCGCCTCTCACTTTGGTGCTATATACTCAAAACCTGGAAACGGGGTCTGCCATCAGCTCCACTATGAGCGGTTTGGTGTGCCAGGCGAGACGCTGCTTGGGGCAGACTCACATACACCCACGTGCGGCGGCTTGGGGATGATCGCGATCGGCGCAGGTGGGATGGATGTTGCTGTTGCGATGGGTGGGGGCTACTTCTACCTGACAGTTCCTGAGGTTCTCGGGGTAAACCTTACAGGAAGTCTCAACTGGGGTTCGTCTGCCAAGGATGTAATATTAATGATATTAAAAGAGATATCTGTCAAAGGAGGTGTGGGAAAAGTTCTCGAATACATGGGAGATGGCGTTAAGACGTTATCTGTACCTGAGCGGGCAACAATAACAAATATGGGAGCCGAGACAGGAGCTACAACCTCCATATTCCCGTCAGATGAAGTCACCCGTTTATTCTTGCGGGGACAAAAACGAGAATCAGACTGGAAAGAGCTTAAGGCAGACGAAGACGCCTCTTATGATGATATAATCGAGCTTGACCTTGATATGATCACACCGCAGGTCGCAATGCCAGGAATGCCTGATAACGTCCACCCTGTTGAAGAGGTTGCAGGTACACCTATTGATCAGGTCTTTATTGGATCCTGTACAAACGGTGGATATGCTGACATCAGAAAAGCAGCGCTGATCCTTCGAGGAAAGCGGGTTGACCCATCGATCGAGCTTATCATATCCCCTGGATCTCGTCAGGTTCTCCAGATGCTGATCAAAGATGGGAGTTTTGAGGCACTCATAAAAGCAGGTGCCAGGGTGATTGACCCAGGATGTAACGCCTGTATCGGGATTGGTTTTGTCCCAGGACACGGTCATCTCTCGCTTCGAACCGTTAACCGCAACTGGGCTGGCAGAGGTGGGAGCAAGTTCGGACGTATTGCACTCTGTGGAGCTGAGCTTGCAGCAGCATCTGCCATTAAGGGTGAGATCACCGATCCAAGGGAGCTCGATCCTGTAAAGGTTGATATGATAGATTACATCGTTGATGATCTGCTTATGCTCAAGCCACAGGGGAAGAAGGTTGAGATCAGAAGGTCACCAAATATTGCCCAGCTCAGGCGGCAGATCCCACTTCCAGATTTATTAGAAGGAGAAGTTCTGATCAAGGTCGCTGATGGGATCTCGACCGATGATATACTTCCAGCAGGTCCATCTACCCAGCATCTTCGGAGCAACCTGCCAGAGATCTCGAAATTTGTCTTTTCATACCAGGATGATGGGTTTTATGCCCGTTGTCGTGAGAAAAACGGTGGATTCATCGTTGGTGGCGAAAATTACGGTCAGGGATCCTCGAGAGAACATGCAGCCCTTGCACCGTTTGAACTCGGGATAAAGGCGGTCTTTGCAAAGTCTTTCGCAAGAATTCACCATGCAAATTTGATAAATGTCGGGATAATCCCGTTTGTCTGTGATACCGATGAGATGAAACAGGGCGACAGGCTCTCAATCGATGTTACAGACCTCAGAGGAGAACTCGAGGTGAGTATCAATGGGTCAAAGAAGATTCCTGTTAGTCATAACCTATCCGAGCGGGATATTGCGATTCTAAAGGCAGGAGGGTTGCTGGCTTATACTAAGGAAGTTAAGAATTAAAGCGTGGGTGATCGTATTGACCGGCGGCAGAGGAGCGGCAGATCCAGAAACGCTCATAACCGAGTATGAAATTCAAGAAAAAGTGAACGAGCTTGCATCACGTATCTCTTCAGATTACGAAGGCAAAGAGCCTGTTGTAATTGGGGTTCTCAAAGGCGCGTGGATTTTTATGGCGGACCTTGTTAGAAGGCTCACGCTGCCTGTAAGATGTGATTTCGTGAGGCTCAGAAGTTATCAGGGAAGAGAGAGTACTGGAAAGGTCGAAATTCTCATGGATACAACCAGGTCACTTGAAGGAAAAGACGTTCTAATCGTTGAGGATATCGTTGATACAGGGATCACGATGGATTATCTTCTGAAGCGATTGCGTGAGCGGGGTGTAAGATCTGTTGAAATCTGTGCACTTCTTGATAAGCCATCAAGGCGAGTTGTGGATGTTTCGATAAAATATGTGGGTTTCACCGTCCCAGACAAGTTCATTGTAGGCTATGGGCTGGATCTTGATCAGGAGTTCAGAAACCTTCCATATATAGGGGTAATCTCGCCTAAATAACGCGTACGCGTGGTATAGAGGCTCCTTATCTCCGGGTTCATCCATGTACGTTCCAGGGTGCATCTCTCACCCTCTCCACGATCCTGAGGTACTCATTCTTGCAGGCTTCGCCCACACGCAGGAGAGTGAATCTGACAAAAGCAAGTTAGTTTAGATATATAGAAGATCTTGAGGATCTTATTTAATAGATAATAGCCATATAACCACTTAAACTGAGCAATCCGAGAATTAAGAGGATGAATATGATCACCCTATTCATGTCATGCTCGAGCTTATGCGTTTCTGGCGGGAGTATCTGTGAAAGACCCTCAATAATCCACAAAGCTGCGTTCATAGGTAATCCCTGCCTCCAGCCCCTTATGTTTATGTGGATATATATAGTTCTGATCACCATAGAATAGTGGTTTTATGCTCACAGGGATATACGGATTTGAACTTTCAGGCGAGGATGAGAAACTTCCAGAAGCCGAGGTAATCGCGCTATTTGAGACGTATGGGGCGAAGATCAAAGGATTAAATCGGCTCAATCGGCTGCTTCTCGTTGAGGTGGATTGGCAGGGAAGATCTGATCTACTTTCTGAATTTACGGCGCGTATCGCACTCTCACACGTTGTAATCGAGGTATCTGAGGTCACAGATGCTGATCCGGATAAAATCAAAAAGAACGTTCTAAAGATCTCTCCAATGATAAGAGGGAGCTATGCTGTAGATGCAAAGGTCTGGAATAATCCAAGTTTCAGATCGGTTGAGCTTGAAAGGTCTGTTGGTGCACTTCTATATCATGAGGGTGTATGGGTTGATCTCAAAAATCCAGATGTGATCATAAAGCTCTACATCATTGGTAAAACCTGTGTGCTCGGTAAGATCGTATACAAGAGATCAAAACGAGAATTCAGTGAACGTATACCTCACCTTCGCCCATTCTTCTCCCCGGGCGTACTTAAACCTCAATTAGCACGAGCAATCGTCAACCTCTGTTGTATAAAACCGTCGCAGCGTTTGCTTGATCCATTCGTAGGTACAGGCGGCATACTACTTGAGGCAGGGCTCATGGGAATTGCCTGTTTGGGGATCGATGTACAGGAACGGATGGTCCTTGGTGCATCAAATAACCTTGAAGCACTCGATGATGTGAACCTCATGCTCGGAGATGCAAGATCGCTTCCATTTAAGAACAGCTCGATCGAGGGTATTGTGACAGATCCACCGTATGGGAGGTCGTCGAGGATCAAAGGAGATTCATTAGATTCGCTTTACAGGGATGCACTTTCTGAGATATTTCGCGTGCTTAAAAGTGGCTGTTATGCAGTCATAATCGCTGATAAGCCAGTTAGTGAACTGATCGACCTGGCTGGATTTCTGGTAATAGCCGAATATCGTATACGGGTTCATCGAAGTATGACAAGAAGAATTTATGTTATGAAAAAATCCATCCGTTCGAAAACGATTTTATCTGAAATTTCGGTATGAACTTTTATAAGCAACGCATCAACTATCTTCGTGGATGCCTGAGTTTTCTATATAACATTCCTGGCAATAAACAGGTCTGGTTCCATCTGGTTTAAGGGGACTTCTGCTTCTTGTCCACAGTCCGAGCAAGTTACTTCATACATTTCTCTCGGCGGTCTATCATGTCCCTGTCTTTTACCAATGAGAATTTTGATTCACCCCTTCTTCCATCGTTTAACAGACGGCAACAACAGCACGAGAAACAGGATAGCAGATGGAAAAAACGCATACTCAAAGCCTGCAAGTTCCACGATAAAGCCGGTTAGAATCGGACCCGTCACACATCCTATAATCTTTGCAGCCTCGAACGCACCCGAGTATTCTCCGTAGTTCTCCTTCGGGATTATATCGGTGATTCTTGCATTTATGAGCGGCTCGATCATGGCGGAACCCGATGATATGAGAAGGATCATAAAAATCAAACCGTTCAGGTTTGATATAAACCCAAGCGGAGCGATAAATATCGCAGAGATTACAACACCAAACAGTATCACGCGATCTTTCCCGATCCGATCGCCGAACATGCCTGCAGGGATCTGGAAGATTATCAGGGGGAGAAGCGAGGCAGCGAGCCACAGACCAACAATATTAAGGTCAAAACCGAGATAGAGTAAATAGAGCGGGCCATATATCCATTTTGTTGCGTACCAGAAGTAGAGGACGATCGCGTTTATTGAGAGGTAGCGAACCCCACCTCCTAACGAGAGAAAACGTTTGAGTGGTTTTATAAACGATATTTTCTTTTTCATCGGTTTATCAGGGACTAAAACTCGATCGCCATCTTTTACATCGATTAGAAAGAGAAGAGATGAGAGTATTAAAATTGCAGATACCAAAAATGGCAGCCTGATGGAGTAATTATCTCCGATCCAACCGCCAACTATCGGACCAAATAAATATCCCGCTGTTATCCATGTTCCATAGAATGATCTAACTCTACCTCTCATTTCTGGCGGAGATACATCTCTTATGAACGCCTCTGCTGTGACAAAGATCGTTATCATGAGAACGCCGATCACGAGTTGAAGCAGGGTAAGAAAGATAAGATTCTCGTTAAGGTAATAAAAAACTTCAACCAACGCAAAGCTTGTTAAACTCCCGATTAAAAGCTTTTTTCGTCCGAATATATCAGACAAAGCTCCTACAGGTGCACTTATTGGAAGTTGAACTATATAGACAATCGACGCAAAAACCCCAACAATATATGCTTTTTGAACAAAAGACTCAAGATATGAAGGATAAACAGCAGTTATTATCCCTTGAGCAAGTGCAAAGAGAAAGATAGCAATTGAGAAGAGAAAAACATTAAAAAGTAACTCATGATTCTTCCTACTCCTCATTAAAACCCCTCTTACCCAATCTTCGCTAACGAAAGCTCAAAAGCCCTATTTTCATCCTCAAGGAGCATATCCCAGATTGCTTGATCTTCTAACACATCCCAAAGAATTTCTTCTCTCCGCTTCTGCTTGGTGATCTTATCTTTGAGGACCGATCTAAGTCTGCGTTGCAGATTCACCATCCGACGATCCGCCTCTGTAACCTCGCGTTCAAGCTTCTTTCTCAAGAATTTGCTCATAGCAGGGCTCATACCACCTGTTGAGATTGATATCGTTATATCTCCTTTTTCTATTATCGAAGGTACGGTAATATCACCTTGAATTTCATCTGTGCGGTTTATTAAGATTCCCAGACGTTCCGCAAGCTCTATCACCCTTAAATTTACGTTTTCATCATCTGTTGCAGGTATCACGATAAACGCACCCTGTATGATGGGTTCAAGGTTGAGGGTATTAGCTGACAACTCAATCTCTCTCAATCTGATCTCATCCCGCGCTGCCATTTCTCTAAGTTCGGGTGTAAAATCCCTGCTTGCAACCTCAACCTTACCGTAACGTGCAAAAAGTCGCGCTTTCCGCTCACCCACTGCTCCACCCCCAAATATCACGATCTTCTTATCCGTTAGATCAATGAGAAGTGGAATCATCAGAACCATTTATCAAGCCTCATCTGCCCGTTATCAGCACTTTTAAGCCTTAATATAACCTTTTCTATTCGATTGACTGAGAAATCGTGGCGATCACATAAGAACTGGATCAGACCTGCTTCATCAACCTTTCCCCAGCGAATCACATATTCGTTTGTAACCTCTGGGTTTGTGAATATCGATTTAACTTCCTCAAGCCCCTCTATCTCAACGTTCAACAATTTTAACACCTTTTCGATTGTGCCTTCTTTCTTTATCAGCTTCAGGGCTGTCTTTGCGCCAACACCTTTGACACCGTCGTTGAAGTCCGTCCCAACGAGTATTCCGATCTCAATTAACTGCTCCTGGGTTATCCCGAGCCTTTTTAGGTTCTCTCTAAGGCTGATTCGCTCTGGCGTGATATCAACATAGATCTTCTTGCCTGGTATCTTCCGCTTTCCTGTTATAGCAAAGTTTCTTACAAGCTCCTCTCCACCAAACATCAGTGAGTCAAAATCCTGCGATCCAATGAGATCTGCATCACCATTTTCAAGAAGGTGCGCTGCCTGAGCCTCACCCTCTGAAGGGGCGTCGATGTGGGGTATACCCATGAGATCGAGGAGCTTCTTTGAACCTGAGATCACATCATCTGTGATCTTTGTCGAGCCTTTGGCAAACTTCATAGCCGCTTCTTCATCGCCCCGCTTCTTCGCATCATCCCACTTCTCTTTTGCTGTGTTTCTAATCTCTCTTCGTTTTTCGATCGTTCTTGCTTTGAGATCTGGAGGCTTACCGTCAAATACAAAAATCGGCTTGATCCCAGCCTCTATCAGGTTTGTAAATCGGTAGATGATACCGCTTAGGTGAGAAGTGACGTTTCCATCCCGATCCATGAGCGGCGTGCCATCAGCCTGCCTTATACTTGAGAGAAACTGGTAGAGGATGTTATGCCCATCGATCGCTATCCTCATGCCTTTAAGGTCTTTCAGCGTAATCTCCTCACGCTCAAATAGTACCCCGATGTCAGACCCCATACATCTCACCAACCTTTCTTTTGATACTCTCATCAACCAGAACCGCAACCACGCCTTCATCGGGCTGTCCATAGAGAACGATCGATGAGAGGGGTGCATATTTTATGACAGGGAACACTGCAAGATCCTCCTCGCCATCGACCCATAGCCTGATCGGAACGTCTTGCTCTATCGCCTCTTTTATGGCAAGATCAAGTTCCTCGGTTATAACACCTGCAGGGTTCTCAACTTCAACCTCTTTGAAATCCCCTTTACCGGTCCTGATCTCAGAGGAGATCTCACCACGCTTTGTACGATCATCGACGATCACAAGAGTGGGCACCACCCCAAAGCTAAGGATATAGTGGGTGACCACATCTCCAACAGCAATGAGACGTGACGATACGAGATCAAAGTCCGCTGCCAGCATCTCGATGCATTCAATGCCGTTTCCCCGGTATAACGTACCCATTGGCTTCTTAAGCTCCGATCGAAGCTCCTCTGGGAGTGTATAGATTACTTTACCCATCCGATCTTACATTAAATCTCAACCTTCATAAAGATACCCACGGTCAAAGGAGTGTCTTTAACAGGTTTTCGAGGTATTATCATATCGAGAAGAGAGAAAAATCTAACGCACGTTTAGTTTTGATGCCCCATCAACAAGTTTTAATCCATCTCTAAACACTTTCTAAGCCATAAAACAGAATCATATCCAATCCTTTCGACGACTTCATCAGCAGGGTCTCTGAAGTGTTGCAATGCATTTCTGTATTTTCTAAATCCGTCCAAATGGGTTTTAATTAGCTCTTTATCGCCAAATGTTGATTCAAATGCACCCCAATTATCTCCATATTTGATAATCTCCCACAAATGACCAATATCGGAAAAGTCTAATCTAATCTCTATATTAGGTTCTAAATCCTTCCTTTTCCACGGAGCAATCTTTATCTCTTCTTGGATACGCCTGTCAATCTCATCTTTAACACCACCAGGAACACCCTGTCTCCACCAGCCACACACCGGATCCTACCTCATATAAGCCCATGATCTGCAGCCTCCGTGCTTACAACGGTTCTTACACACTACAGTTTCCGTTAAGTTTTCGCTCTCTCAAGTTCTTGAAAACGTCCTCTTTCACACTCTGTGATCTGGAAATGTATGAACGCCAGAGATTTGAAGCCAATACACATCTTTAAAAAGTCTCGCAAGACCCACACGAAGATAAACTTTGCTCTGGTTAAATCTCCTCTGCAGCTCAGCCCCAATAAGTCCCATACTCTTCTGATTTTGAATTCTCTCAAGATCACAATGCCTCCTGAACGCACAATCAGTAACCTTCAGATTATAAATATCTCCGTTCATATCTGAAAATCTTATCCTGTAGTCGCACTTCCCCTCTTCTTCCATAGAATATCTCACAAACAAAACCTCTTTTGCCTTTACCGTCCCCAGCGATCTCTCCCCTTCCCATGGATTTATGTAACGATTTTCATGAATCACCGCTCCAAAGATCTCTTTAACCGATCCATCCAGTACTTCCTCTAAAAACACCTTTCTTTCATCCTCTGAGAGATTTTTTATCAATCTTGGCTTGTATATCGTGTTTATCTCCCAATCTTCTGTATGCGGTGGTTTAGGCAAGGGATGGAGAAAATCAAACTCTACCTCTGCAAATGGCTTTATAATCTGGTTTCCTTCTTCATCAAAGAGATCTCTTTCTCTTATCCCTCGATAAGAAATTACGGGTCTTATTGGTCTTCTTTCTTCGTCAATGCCGAATATACATACCCTATCACCTTCCATTCTGCTTAAATCAGTAATAACCACCCTCTTCTTCACAAATGCACCACCTCAACATCCCCCCACTGTTTCTTGAGATATTCAGCCAATAATCTCCTGTGGCAGTGATCCGGTGTTGGCTCGCTACATAAAAGGCATGTTTTCACCTCAAAGAACGACCTCTCAAGTTTATCAATAACGCCCCTCTCCTCAAGTAGCCTGAGATATTCTTCAACATAAACATCCCAATCCTTGCTCTCGATGTATCGATCTCTGATCTCCTTTGTTGGGGCAAGAAATTTAAAATGATAATACTCTATTCCGCATAGCTCCTTTAAAAAATACGCCAGATCGTTTTTCTTTGTGAATCCAGCAAGCTGAGATGTGTTATTGAGCCTTATATCCACTACCTGCTTGACATCGTTTCTTTTGAGTATCTCAAAGAACTCCTTCGCACTCTTTCTTGTAAATCCGATCGTGTATATCTTCATACCAGCGTAAGTTGAACTGTCCGCTTTTTCGGCTTCTCCACCTTCTCCTTTCTTCCATCACCCCTTATATGAAAGATTTCCATTCCCTCTTTAAGTAAGCTCTGTGAGATCAGATGGTGCCGGTGGCACCGGTAAGGGTCCTCTTCGCTACACATGATCGCCACTTTCTTCTTCTTTGCAAGCTCAATCAATCCCGAGATGCCTTTTCTATACCACTCTTTTCTCATTATATTTTCGTAAACTACTTTTCCATTCTCATAACAGTCCTCATCCTTTGGTCTTCCTCCAAGGACATTTCCAAGATATTCGTACTTGATACCGATCGATTCGAGTGCACTTTTTACATTTTTTAGATTGAACTGAGGAGCGTATCTGCTGTAGGGAACGCTCCTTACATCCACAACCACCTCAATACCCTCCAGCAAGCTCAAAAAATCCTCAAGTTCGATGTTGCTGTGTCCGATTGTGTAGATGGTGAGCTGGGGTGGTGGGTTATTTGGTATCATTTTATCTTTCTGTTTTTTTCTTGCCATATAAAACTACGCAATGACCTTGGCGTATTCACACCCCGCA
>JAOQII010000031.1 GCA_026134025.1 Candidatus Syntropharchaeum sp. | reverse complement strand
TTCTGAAACAGGGATTCTTGAGCCTCTGGTCAGGAAATGCATCCCTCGCTCTAAAAGAAGATACACAGGAAGACGATGTGATACGATGAGATCGATCGTGGCAGTGCCTGTGAGCTTTCAGGTTATGGTTGAGAGGGGAGAGTGCGGCTGGAGTTTGATTGTGCAGGGGTCTAATGATCGGGTGAAAGAGATCATGAAGATCGAGGAGAATCCACTCTATATCATACCAGTCGGAAGGGTTATTTGAGATTCATCTTAGCAAAGCTTAAATAAACCCTGAAGCGTTCATACTCGTGATGAAAGCAGAGATCGTCAAAGATGTAGTTAACCCATTATTAAGGAGACGAGAGATCGATTTCAGTCTATCATTTGAAGGGGCACAGCCATCACGTCTCGAAACGAAGGGTGTGCTCGGTGCGGCATTCGATCTGAATCCAGAACTTCTCATAATCGAGAGGATGGAAACGATCTTTGGAAAACAAGAGGTTACAGGCTATGCGAAGGTCTATGACGATGCAGATTCGTTGAGAATGGCCGAGCGAGAACATATATTGAGACGTAACTCAGAAAGAGAAGAAGAATTGAGGGAGGAGTAACTGTGGCGATACACGAGTTTTATTCAGTTTCAGGTGATAATGTAAAGCGTGTCAGGCAAAATTGTCCCAGATGCGGTCCCGGCGTCTTTTTAGCAGATCATATAAATCGCAAGACCTGCGGTAAATGTGGTTACACCGAGTTTAAGCGATAAGTAGCTGATGACAGCTGAAGATGATGTTCTAATTCTTATACCGACGTTGAATGAGGCAGACTCAGTAGGGTCGTTGATCAGGGATTTTAAGGAACTTGGATTCTCCAACATACTCGTAATCGATGGAAACAGCACAGATGCAACACGTGAGATCGCAAAAAGCGAGGGTGCAGAGGTAATTCTCCAGAAAGGCAAAGGAAAAGGAATGGCGGTCAGGCAGGCATTTGAGATCGCTGATTCTGAGATTCTCGTTATGATTGATGGAGATGGAACGTACCTGCCCTCGGATGTTACAAAGCTTCTTGAGCCGATAATAGAGGGAAGAGCAGATCATGTCATCGGTAATCGACTCAAGACGTATGATAAGGGAGCTTTCACACGCCTGAACCTTATCGGTAATCGGATCCTGAACAAGATATTCGGTATGCTCTATGGCGAATGGCTCAACGATATACTCTCGGGCTATCGTGTATTCACAAAAGAGGCATACAAGGGGTTAGAGTTGAAGGAGAGTGGGTTTGGGATCGAGACCGAGATAACGGCTGAGACGATCAAGAAAGATATGCGAATCATCGAACTTCCGATAACATATAAGGCAAGGTCCGGCACCACAAAACTCAAACCAATCAGAGATGGAGGAAGGATCGCCTTTACGATCTACAACTTGGTCAGGACGTACAACCCCCTCTTTTATTTTGGAGTTATAGGATTTCTTTTTCTATTAATCGGTTGTGTATCTGGAGCCTATGTTGTCTGGGACTGGCTTAAGACACCGCGTATTGAGCATATACCCCTTACAATCTTTACCACGCTTATGATCGTAACAGGCGTTCAGATCATCATCTTTGGAATACTCAGCGATATAATCGTTCTTTTGCATAAAGAAGTTATGAGGTCGATTAAAGGTGAAAAATAACACTTTTAAGATCGGGATTCCACTGAAATATGATGATAATGGGCTTATTACAGCTGTAGCACAGGATCATCTGACAGGCGAAGTTCTCATGGTCGCATATATGAACGCTGAAGCCCTGAGGATGACACTCAAGACAGGGATCGTACATTACTGGAGCAGAAGTAGATCAAAGCTCTGGAAAAAGGGAGAGAGTTCAGGGCACGTTCAGACTGTAAAGGAGATCCTTGTCGACTGCGATGGTGACGCCTTACTTCTCAAGGTTGAGCAGAAGGGTGGTGCGTGCCATACTGGTTATAAATCGTGTTTTTACAGAACTGCTGATGGAGATATCATTGGAGAGCGTCTTTTTGACCCTGATGAGGTCTATTGATGGGAAAAAGGATCGCAGTCATAAAGCAGGACAGGTGTCACCCAGGGCAGTGCTCAAAGGAGTGTGAGCGGTTCTGTCCGATGGTTCGAACCGGCGATGAGACGATCACATTCGATGAAAAGAGTGGAAAAGCGATTATATCAGAGATTCTCTGCGAAGGATGTGGAATATGTGTTAAACGCTGTCCATTCAATGCGATAATGATTCTTGGGCTTCCTGAAGAGCTTGAGGGGGAGGCAACCCACCGATATGGTCCCAACGGCTTTGTCCTGTACGGACTTCCGATCCCACGCGAGGGGAAAGTTACAGGGCTTCTCGGTCCAAACGGGATCGGTAAGAGCACGGTCGTAAAAATTCTTTCGGGTGAGATACGTCCGAACCTGGGGGAAGGGAGAGCTGTATCCTGGGATGATGTCCTGAAGCGGTATGCTGGCTCAGAACTACTTGATTATTTTAAAAACTTGCAGGACGGCAAGATTAAAAGTGCGGCAAAACCCCAGTATGTGGATCAGATACCGAAGGTCTTTCAGGGAGAGGTTGGAAGACTTCTTGAGAGGACCGATGAAAAGGGTCTGATGAATGAATATACATCCATTCTTGGGATTGATAAGTTACTTGACCGCAATATCGAGACGCTGAGCGGTGGTGAGCTTCAAAGGGTTGCGATAGCCGCCTGCATATCAAAGGATGTGGATATTTACTTTCTCGATGAGCTTACGCCATATCTTGATATCCGCCAGCGAATAAATGTCACAAATCTTGTCCAAAAGCTCGCAGAGGATTCGACCGTATTTGTGGTGGAGCACGATCTCGCGATACTCGATTCGATGGCTGAGGTGATACATATCGCTTATGGGGTGCCATCCGCGTACGGGGTCATCACACCTCCAAAGGGCGTGCGTGTCGGGATAAACGAGTACCTCAGAGGTCAGCTTACGAAGGAGAACATCAGGATACGGGATAAGCCGATTCAGTTTGAGATTCACCTTCCAAGAGACGATCTTGGTGGAAGTCCATTCATCGAATATGGTGGGTTTGGGGTCGATTATGATGGTTTCACACTTGATGTAGACGGGGGAACGCTCTTTGAGGGGGAAGTCATGGGAATTGTGGGCGAAAACTCGATCGGTAAGAGCACATTCGTCAAGGTGCTTGCAGGCGTGATAAAACCCGCGAGAGGGGGGATCAATACCGATATAAAGATCTCCTACAAGCCGCAGTATATCAAGGCAGAGGAAGATGTGAGTGTGAGGGATTTTCTTGGATCTTTAACAGCGGATTTTAATACAGGATATTACAGCTCTGAGATCCTGAAACCCTTGCAACTTGAGGATATTCTCGATTCAAGTCTCCTCTCACTGAGTGGTGGAGAGCTTCAGCGAACAGCGATCGCAGCTACCCTGAGCAGGGAGGCAGATCTCTACATATTCGATGAACCGTCTGCACATCTCGATGTTGAGCAGCGCATGCTGGCAACGAAGGTGATGAGGAGGTTTGTTGAGAATAAAGGACTCTGTGCGATGGTAGTTGATCATGACATCTACATGATCGATCTTCTCTCAGACCGACTCCTCGTCTTTGATGGTAAACCTGGTGAATGGGGAAGGGCAAGGGGGCCTTTCGGAATGCGGGAAGGCATGAACCGCTTCCTTGAGATGCTAAAAACGACATTCAGGCGTGATGAGGGAGAAAGACCGAGGATAAACAAGCTCAACTCGAAACTCGACCGTGAACAGAAGCAAAGAGGTGAGTACTACTATGTTCTGGAAGGGTAATTGGAAAAGATGCCTGAATAAAAAGCTTTTTCTATGATACCTGTTTAACTCAAGAACATGGAAGATGCGATTGTTGTACTTGAAACGAATAAAGGAATTATTGAGATCGAGCTTGACCCTGAAAGAGCTCCGATTACGGTTGAGAACTTCCTTGGGTATGTGAAGGCGGGTCATTACGACGGGACGGTATTCCACCGTGTCATAGCTGGATTCATGATCCAGGGCGGAGGTTATACCCCGGATGGAGGACAGAAGCCCACTGATAAACCTATCAAACTGGAATCAGATAACGGTTTGAAGAATGAGGTTGGGACGATAGCTATGGCAAGAACCAGCGTACCTGATAGTGCTACCTGCCAGTTCTTTATCAACGTTGCTGATAACAATTTCCTGGACTATCGCCCCGATAACGACGGCTATGCGGTATTTGGCAAGGTAACATCTGGGATGGATGTGGTCAATGAGATACAAGCTGTCAGGACCGGTGGTAGAGGCGTACACAGCGACTGGCCTCTGGATGATGTTGTGATAGAGCGAGCTTATCTCAAAGTTTGATGGGGCGATGCTTCAGTATCTCTTGCCACTTTTCATGAATCGTTACCTATTTATACACTCCCCCCTTGATTTTATCGATGAGGTTTGATCCTGAAAAACTTAAAACAGCATCCTGGGAGGAGGGAAAGGAATATCTCGATTTTGTTGGAATAAATAACCGTTATCCAAGGAGATTTATACGATCTGGAAGAGAGCACCCGATTTTCGATACGGTTAATCGATTGAGGGACGCTTACCTTCGTCTCGGGTTTGAAGAGGTTATGAACCCAGTGATCGTTGAAGAGCGGGATGTCTATCGCCAGTTTGGAAAAGAAGCTCTTGCAGTCCTTGATCGCTGTTTTTACCTTGCAGGCCTTCCACGTGCAAATATAGGGATCTCTGACGAGCGTATCGCTTCTATGCGTGATGCACTCACGAAGGATCTTACAAAAGAAGATGTAGAAGCTGTGCGCGGGATCTTTCATGCTTACAAGAAGGGGGAGGTTGAAGGGGATGACCTTGTCTATGAGATCGCATCAAAGGTCGAGGTTCCTGATTACAGGGTTGTCTCGATGCTTGATACCGTTTTTCCAGAATTTAAAGAGCTTGTGCCAGAGCCAACCCGCGATACGCTTCGAAGCCACATGACATCGGGCTGGTTCATAACACTCAAAAGCCTCGTTGGAAAGCGTCCACTCCCGATAGATCTCTTCTCTGTGGACAGATGTTTCAGGAGGGAACAGCGGGAGGATGCAACCCGACTCAGGACGTACTTCTCAGCCTCATGTGTCATGATGGATGAGGAGGTTACGATCGATGATGGAAAGATGGTCTCAGAGGCACTTCTTGGACAGTTCGGGTTCAAGGACTTCCGCTTCAGGCTTGATGCGAAGCGGAGCAAGTATTACATCCCTGATACACAGATAGAGGTATTCGCCTATCACCCGCGGCTTATAGGTTCATCGACAAAGTATCAGGATGGCTGGGTTGAGATCGCGACGTTTGGGATATACTCGCCAACCGCACTCGCCAATTACGAGATCCCTTACACCGTGATGAACCTCGGTTTAGGGGTAGAAAGGCTTGCTATGATCCTGTATGACGCAACAGACCTCAGGGAGCTGACATTTCCACAGTTCTATGCTAATTTAGAGCTTTCAGACCTCGAGATCGCAAGGACAATCAGGGTTAAATCGACCCCTTCAAGTTCCGAGGGTGAGGAGCTTGCAGATGCGATCGTCAGAGTCTGCATGGAGAAAGGCGGGGAAGAATCGCCCTGTGAGTATTTTGTATGGGAAGGGAATTTCTTTGACGCAACAAGGACTGTACGGGTAAGTGTTATTGAGCCAGAGGAGAATACCAGACTCTGTGGTCCTGCATTTACGAATGAGATCGTGGTTCATGATGGAAATATTTATGGTATTCCTCATATTGATAAGTGGAATAAGATCTTTGAGGAGGGTGTGAGTACTGGCATCAGGTTCATCGATGCGTTTGCAGCCTGGGCGGCAGCCGATATTGAGCGAGCAGCGATGAGAGGAGAGGGGTGCGAAGTACGGATCAGGATCGTCAAGTCCCACGGGGATATCAATATCGAGATTGATCCAGCAACGCTGAACTTTATAACAGGCAGGAAGAATAAGATCGATCTGAGGGGACCTGTTTTTACGACGGTTAAAAGTGAGATTGTCTCAAGATCTTCTACCCTGAATGCGTAGCTCGGATAAGTTCGATTGTATCATCTCCTCCTACAATTGAATCTTCTGGTATGATCCTCCCATCTTTTCTGATAAGATATAGAACAGGGTTGAGTGATAGGCTTCTTAAAAGCTCATCAACCCTCATTGTGGAGATGTCAACCTTTTTCTGAGATCCATCGGGTAATCTGATGATCATCGCTCCCTCACAACCCGCATAACTTCCTCGATTCTGGCATCAACCTCAAAAGGCGCGCCACAGACACTTATAACCTCCTCAGGATCTTTCAGTAGGTGCCCTGTTGTAACACAGACAACAGACTCATCCCTTTTGATTGCACCATTCTCAACGAGCTTTCTCAGGCCCGCGACAGATGCAGCACTTGCTGGCTCAACACCGATTCCTTCAAGCTTTGCAAGATCGCGCTGTGCCTGTATGATCTCATCATCGCTCACGGTATCAGCAAGCCCACCTGAGTCATAGATTGCAGCAAGTGCCTTCACCGCATTCACGGGATCGCCGATCCGAATCGCTGTTGCGATAGTCTCAGGATTTTTCTCAGGTTCAATATCCTTTTTACCCGCACGGAATGCATCAGCAACCGGGCATGAGCCTTCTGCCTGTATCCCGCACATCTTCGGTACTGTATCTGTGATACCGGCCGCTCTAAACTCCATGAAGCCTTTGAAGATCGCTGTAATGTTTCCAGCATTTCCAACAGGCAGAACCAGTCGGTCTGGAACTCTCCATCCAAGCTGGTCTGCGATCTCAAAGCCGATCGTTTTCTGCCCCTCGAGCCTGTACGGGTTTATCGAATTTAAGAGATAGAATCGCTCCTTCTCGCACAGGTCTCGAACGAGTGTGAGAGCGTCATCAAAGTTGCCCCTGATTCCGATCACCTTCGCACCGTGCATCAGAGCCTGTGCAACCTTACCAAGCGCGACCTTTCCTGCAGGGAGGAGCACAACCGCTGGAATCCCTGCCTTTGCAGCATAGATCGATAGTGCAGCAGATGTGTTGCCCGTGGATGCACAGGCGACAACCTCCATCCCGAGTTCAAGGGCTTTTGTGACCCCGACCGTCATCCCCCGATCCTTGAACGAGCCCGTTGGGTTCAGACCCTCATGTTTAACATAAAGCTCATCGATCCCGATACTCGCTGCAAGCCGATCACAGCGGTAGAGTGCTGTTCCACCCTCCTGAATCGAGATCGGCTTTATATCAGCGGGAAAAGGAAGAAGCGATCTGTACTTCCAGACCGACTCCTTCACACCCTCGAGGCTTTGTCTTGAGATCTCGATTTTATCAAGATCATATACCACCTCAAGGAGTCCACCACAATGGGGGCATGTGTATACGATTCTCTCCAGTTCAATGCTTCTTCCACATGCTATACATCGAAGACCGTAAAACATCACTTAAGCGGCTCCATGAGACCCTGTTTTGAGAGGAGTTCGCCAGATTTTGCATGAGGCGCTCTTGATAGTGTGTCCTGCCCCTTCTCAATCTCTCTTGCCTCATCTGCAAGCATCGCCGCTTTTCTGATAAGCTCATGGGCTGCTGCTACCATCATCGTGTATGCCTCGGGATCTTTCATCATGAAGCACGCCTTTGAGTCGAGTTCTCCAACCTTCTCAGCCATACTGTAGGCTGCAATCGCCTTTGCACGGGCGTATGGGTTTGAGAAATTGGCGCGTTCTGTGACGATCTCGGCTGTCGCAATGATCTGAGGAAGTGTAACTTCTTTGCCTGCCTTGATCTCCTCGATCACACGATCGATCTCTTCCTGCACAAGCCTCGAAGCTCCACATGCAGATAATACCTTCAAAACATCGGTGTTAAAGAGTGCCATCTCGGTTGGATCGAGGAACTCCCGCCTTGCACCGATCATTGGATCACCTGGCAGGATGATATAGCCGAAGCCCTTCTCCTTCATTGAATCTACTGCCTTCTTTGCAGGACCATCTGAGATAACGATACAGGGTTTACCCTCAAACGCCTCCCTGACAATCTTTGGACCTGGAAGTGCAGCGTTCGGGCTTGTTACGATGAGAAGATCAGGCTCCCACTTGAGAAAGCTCAATACATCCTCTGCCTCAGGCTTTCCCATCTTTGCACCCGTACCTGCAACTCTTACGTCGATATCCTCACGATCTGCCCGCTCATCGAGAAGCAGATTCACAATCAATGACATTCCGATATTTCCAAGTTTTATGAAACCGACTTTAACCATAGAATCACCGATCTGTAATCGACTTACATAGATTATAGAGTTTTTGGTATTGCACGAAGCAAACCTTTCATACACCTTTGCGTGCTTTTCGTTTCGCCATCAAGTCCTCAATATAATCACACTGTGGCCCCCAGTCACAGACGATCGCTCCCTCAGGACATTTGAGTTCACAGATATAGCACCTGTCACAATCCTTTACCCACCTGGGATACGGATCAAGCACGATCGCATCGACAGGGCAGATCTCAGCACACTTTCCACAGCTCGTACACCTCTCTTCAACGAGATTAAACTCAGGAAACCATTTTTGTATCCCTTCAAATGTCCACATCTTTGCGGATGAACTTTCTTTATCCCAGAAATCGGTCTTTTCAGGTGTGCTGGGATCTTCTGCCTTCTTTATAAGGTTTTCACCAAATTTCTCTGCTTCTTCAAGCTCCTCTATTGTAGGATGGCCATCTGAGCTTTCAAGGTGCCCCCCTCGCCTTGAGTACATCTGGTGAACATCATGTCCGATCCAGCGGTCATAGCCATCGATTATCTTTAGCCCTTTCTGATCAAGAATGACCTTCATCTGATAGAGCGTTGAACCAGGGTTACCACCACTTGTGCAGAATAGAAAACCCCTGAGCCCATCGAGCCGGGGAAACTCATGGAGTAGATCGAGGATGTGATATGGCGGGTGGAAGTAGTAGACAGGGACACCGATGCCAATAAGATCATACGCCTTAAAATCGGTGCTTCTTACAATCTCAAGGTCGCGGGAATACTTTGTCAGCTTGATAAGGTCACAGGTATTTCCGCCAGTTCTCAAACCTGCTGCGATTTTCTTGGCGATTTTTTCCGTGTTGCCCGTAACACACTGTGAGTAGTAGAGGATGAGACTCTTCATGTAAGAAGTAATGGTGTAGGATTTAATAAGATTGAGGATTAAAAAAGGTATGGTAGATACGATGAAGCTTACAATGGTGATCCCATCATACTGGGGAAGGAAAAGTGAGGAGGGATGGAAGGAGGGGGATGCGGTCTATGACCACCCCACACCACTTGATCAGGAGGGTACACTGGCAAGGGCGATTGAGAGTCTAAAGATCCTGAAAGACAGCGATTTTAAGCTTGTAATAATTGCTGTTGCAACATCCAGAGATATCGAAGCGGCCGTGGAAGCGAAGGTCAGGAAGATCGTAAAATCGGCTTCACAGCGAATCGGTCCTGAGGTACTGCTCTTTGCCCCGTCACATCTTGCAAAGATACATGATCTATTGAAAGCTAAGGGGGGTGACGTACATACCGATCTTCTACAGCTTAGAGGGTACTCCAATATCAGAAATCTCTGCATGTTCATCCCACACGTACTTGGTTCAGATCTTGCGGTGCTCATCGATGATGACGAGGTATTTGAGGATCCTGATTTTATCACAAAATCGCGGGAGTTTATTGGGAAAGATCTCGGTGGAAAACGTGTCAATGCGGTTGCAGGATATTATCTGCAGCCTGATGGAGATTACCACGTCAGGAAGGAACACCGCCCATGGATGGATCACTGGGACAAATATAAGCGTATGAACGAGGCGTTTGACAGGATCATCGGGAGTGGACCACGGTTGAAGGAGACGCCATTTGTATTCGGTGGAAACATGCTGATCCATCGAGATCTCTTCACGATCGTGCCGTTTGACCCCAACGTCACACGAGGAGAGGATATAGACTTTTTGATAAATGCAAAAATCTTTGGATTCCGATTCTTTCTGGATAACAAGCTTTCAATCAAGCATCTGCCTCCACCAAAGTCACATCCAGTATGGAAGCAGCTTAGAGAGGATATATACCGCTTTGTCTATGAAAGGGCAAAGATCGAGAACCAGAAAGATCTGCGCGGTTTGACAAGGGTTTCGCCCGAAGAATTTGATCCATATCCAGGCTGTTTCTTGAAGGACGATCTTCTTGAGAAGATAGAGCGTGCGTCCAAACTTCTATCTGAGGAGTATCTCAAAGAGGGGGATCATGAGGGTAGCAGGGAGGCGCTGAAGAATATTACACTCGCGAAAGGTGATGCCATGCCGCGATTCGATCCCTTCAGAATTCTGTGTGAGTTCCAGAAGCGCTGGCAGGATATGATGGAGTTTACAGCCCAGGATGATATCCGATTGAGCATACAGGCAATTATCGAAGAGAGAATGGGGTGAGAAACAGATGAACCTTCTTTTTCTACCAAAACTTCTTCCAAGAGCGGATATTATAGGCGGGCCGATCTTAATCTACCATCGGATCAAAAACCTTGCTGCGATGGGGCACAGGATAACGATCATCGCGCCTTCTTACGGTGATCTCGATCGTAAGGACCGGAGCCTTGAGCCGTTCTGTGATAGGATCATCCTTGTTGATTCACTCAGGAATAGATCTGAGAAAGAGGTTGAAGAGCTTCAAAAAAGGTTGAAACGTCCAAAATTCTTCTTGATGGGGGATGGCGGATTCCTACAGGGTATCGAGGATGCACTGAAAGAGCTTGTCACTACAGTACATTTCGATGCGATTATAGCAGAATACTCGATGATGGGGCAGTATATTGAGGCAAACCAGGATATTATTCCCCCTGAAACGCTGAAGGTGATCTCGGTTCATGAATGTTATACAAAGGCTTTCGAACTGCGGAAGGCGAGAGGAGAGAAGATCGATGATGAAACGATAAAAGAGCTATCTGCGTATGAGTTCAGGATGTATAGTTCTGCTGATAGAATTTTGAGCTTGACAAGAGAAGATGGAGCGTTTCTCGCAGAATACGCGCCTGATTTGAAGGATAAGATCAGGATTGTGCCTCATGGAGTTGATACCGACTTCTACACGCCACCTGCGTACAAAAGGGTTGATAGAGGCACGAAGAACATCCTGTATCTCGGAAACTTCGAGCATTACCCGAATGTCGATGCGGTCTTAAATTTCATGGAAAACTACTGGGAGAAGATTGTAAAAGCCGTTCCTGATGCCAAATTTTATGCTGTAGGCCACAACCCACCTCCAGAAATTCTTAAATTCAGGTCTGAGAATGTGATCGTTAAGCAGGGTGGGGATAACGAGAATGTGCGGCAGACGTACTGGGATAGTGATGTTTTTGTCGCACCCATCACACTGGGAACTGGTTTCAGGGGAAAGATCCTTGAAGCAATGGCATGCGGGCTTCCCGTGGTTGGTACATCGCTTGCAACTTTTGGGATAGAATATATCCAGGGAAAAGGTCTCTTTAGTTCCGATGATCCCGATCTCATGACCAATTGTATCATAAAACTCTTAAAAGACCCCAAACTGCGGGAGAAGATCGGTGCCGATGCACTTGAACTCTCAAAGAGGTACGATCACAGGTGTGCAGCTTCAATCCTTGAGAAGGTACTTAAAGGGGATAGGTAGATCATGAACCAGGGATGCGGCTCAGATCACTTACACTGTGGAACTTCCGAAGGTTTCGTGAGGTCTCGATCGAATTTCCAGATGGGGTCATCGGGATAATCGGACCGAACGGAATCGGGAAATCGACACTGATCGAGGCGATTGCATGGGCTGTTTATGGGCATCCTGCGTCAAGAACTAAGAAAGAGCAGATCAAACGGGTTAATGCCAAAGAATCTGAAGGTTGCGGCGTCATCCTGGAGTTTTATCTTGGAAGGGATGAGTACATAATCAGGAGGGAGATGGTTGGTCAGAACCTTTCACCGAAGGTAAAACTCCTTGTTAATGGTGAACTTCTTGCAGAGGGTGAACGACAGGTCACATCACACCTCGAAGAAATATTGGGGATGGATCACCAGTCATTTGTCATATCGGTCTTTGCGAGACAGCGAGAACTCAACGCACTCTCTTCTCTGGGACCTGAAGAGCGAAAGCGGCTGATTCTGAGGATGCTAAAGATCGATACAATCAAAAAAGCGCTTGAAGCGTTGAGATCTCGTAAGAATGCAAACAAGAAGCGGATGGAAGGAATCAAAGAGGCAATAATTGATGAAAATGGATTTTACAGGCTTGATATTCTTAAAAAAGACCGTAAAGTCTGTATTGAGAGAATAAGTGAGATCACAAAACGGTATGAAAGCAGAAAAAAAGAAATGCAGGAGATCTCGGCATCTGCGAAGGATTTGAGATCTAAGTTCAAGAAGATGGAGCAAAAACTTGAGCTGCACAACCGTCTGAATCAGGTCTTTGGCGAAAGGATGAGCGATCTTAAGAATAAGCGCATGACGTTGGGCGAGATTGAGTCATCTATCAGGGATCTCTCCAGGAAAAAAGAAGCCCTTGAGGGGATGCTTGATGATGAGAGGAGTTATTACGAAGTAAAAGCAAAAAAAGAGTTTTTAGAGGCTGAACTTATAAAAAATAGGGAAAAGAATGGTGAAATTTCAAAAGAAGAACTGACGCTCACGAAAGAACTCGACCATTTAAAGGCGAGGCTTCATGATATGAGCTTAAGGAAAGAAGCGACCTTTCTTGAGCTTAAAGCCATTAAGGAAGCAGATTCAAGGATACTGGAGCTTAAACCTATTTTTGATGTGATCAAAGATTTAGAAAAGATTCTGAAGCTCAGAGATGAGAGAGCTGAGCTTGAGAAAAAAATTGAATCGATAAAGGTTGATATTCAATTGGATGAACTCGAATCACTTGAGCGAGAGAGAAAAGATTTAGAGAGAAATGGGATTGAGCTATCAACGAGGCTCAAGGAAGTCCTGCGTCAGATTACGGAGCTTGAGGGTGTGCGAGGTATCTGCCCGACATGCCAGAGAGCGCTTACCGAACGTGAGAGAAAATCGATACTCGACGCACTTTCCGATGATCGAGATGAGATTGAGCGTGAGATCAGAGCGCTCACCAATCGTCTCGCTGAGATTAACGCGCTCGATCTCGAAGGTGTAAGATCGGCGCATGCAACATTAAAGACGGCAAATTCAAGGGTTAAACAATTGCTTGAAGCGGAATCTGATACCTTAACATTGATCGGCGGGGATTTTGGGCTTAAAAATATCAATGAGATCCAGAAGATACGAGATGAGTATCAGAAGCTTAAGGGAAAAGTATCTGCAAGATCGAACCTCAATGAGACGTTTGCTACGTTGAACCGAGATATAATCGCTTCAAAACGCAGCATCGAAGAGACAAACAGGGAACTTGAGGCTGTAAAGATCAAGAAACAGAGATCTACGCTTGAGGTTAAAACGCTTGAGGCTGAACTTTCAAGGATTAACCAGCTATTTAAAAGGCTTGAAAAACAATTCAATGAGATAATCGCACTTAAGACTGAGGTTAAGCGATTATTTGAGCTTGAAAATACAAGATCGCTGATCAAAAAGGAGATTGAAGAGCTTGAACGTGATATAGCCAAGATTGAGGATGAGATTCGATCCACAGGTTTCAATCGAGATGAATACGAGGCATTAAAGATTGAGAAGAACGCAACGGAGGATCGCCTGCACCAGCTTGAGCGTGAGGTTTATTCATGTGATAAAGAACTTTCAATCGCCAGATACGAGCTTAAATCGATGGATGATGAAATCAAAGAGCAGAACCGTCTTATTGAACTTATGGATGGGCTTAAGGAAGAGGTTGGGAACATGGCACGGCTTGAAGAGATATTCAAGCACTTTGAGGCGTACATGATCTCCTCGATAAGACCGTTTCTCTCTGAGTATGCATCCACACTCTTTTCTAACCTCACAGATGGGCGATACAACGGGATTGAGATTGGTGAGGCGTACGATATAATGATACATGATTCAGGGATGTACTACGACCTCAAGCGATTCTCTGGTGGTGAAACCGATCTTGCAAACCTCTGTTTAAGGCTTGCAATCTCAAATATCGTATCAGGAGGGGATGAGGGGAATGGTTTTGAGTTTCTGGTTCTTGATGAGATCTTCGGAAGCCAGGATGCAGAGCGGAAAAGGAATATAATACGGGTGCTTGAAGAGTTATCCCGCCGCTTCAGGCAGATATTTTTGATCACGCATGTTGAGGAGGTTAAGGATTATCTCGGATCTTTCATAAGGGTTGTTGAGGTGGAAGAGGGTGTGAGTGGGGTGGAGATTGGGTGATGAGCCGTCTCTTATCATTTTCCAGCAGGTCGCTCTTTCAACGTTACATTTGCCCGCTTTTCAACACCCTCTCTAATATAGGTTATTTCAACCTCATCGCCTACCTCATACTCCAGAATCGTATTTATAAGCTCTTCCATCGTATTAATCTCTCTTCCGCCAAACCCAACGATGATGTCTCCAAGCTCGAAATCCTCCTCCCCAATGTATGAGCTCGATCCTCTAAGACCTGCCTCAGCTGCCGGATCCCCCTCAAAGACATCGACGATTAGAACGCCACCATCGATATCAAGACCGTACAGTTCAGCCATCTCGGGAGTTAAATCGATGCCTGTAACACCAAGCCAGGGTCTCAGGACCTTCCCGTGTGCTATGATATCAGACGATACATTTTTTGCTGTATTTATCGGTATCGCAAACCCGATCCCCTCTGCATAGGGCATTATCGCACTATTTATCCCGATGACCTCCCCCCTGGTGTTCAGAAGTGGGCCTCCGCTGTTTCCTGGGTTGATCGCAGCATCAGTCTGGATGACGCCATGTAACGTGTATCCGGCCTCGGTTGTGATCGTTCTATCAACCCCACTGATGATACCAAGCGTGATCGTATTATCAAGCGCATAGGGATTTCCAACAGCTATCGCAAACTGGCCTGGATGTAGATTATCCGAATCACCGAGTACAAGCGGCTCGACGTAGTGGGGAATATCCACCTCAATCACAGCGATGTCTGTCATCGGATCTGATCCGATAAGCTTCGCTCTCCTAATCGTGCCGTCGAAGAACGTGACCCTGAGTTCATCAGCACCCGCGGTCACATGCTCATTTGTTATGATATACCTTGAACCGTTAAATCCTATAACAAAGCCTGATCCAGACCCATTTATCGGGAAAGGATGCTTGATGCCGCTTATATTCATCTTTGAAGATTCTATGTAGACCATTGAACGCTTTACATCTTCAAATATCCCAACAACGATTCGCTCATCGCTTGACGTCAGATTAAAAACCTGCATCTGGTTAGTATTCTCCTCATAAGCCCCATGGTAACCAACAATTCCCCCAATCATCCCTGCGATGAGTGCAATAAGGACGATTAGAAGATAGTGAAATGTATCGAGCCTATTCTGATCCACCAGATTCCTCCGTGATTTATTGTGTCGTTATTTTATATGTAAGTTGTGGAAGAAGCGTTCATCGTTATTACTCCCTATTCTTTTCCACCCAATTTTTCATCTTCTCACCTGAAACTTCGGGGTATCCTATATGGGAAATAACCAGCCATCAGGATACTGCTTCGTTCTCGATTTCTTTTTTGGTATTTCTTTACCTCCCCATACCTTGACCTCTCCTCAATCGATATTCTCTGGATGAAAGCACATAACACCCATGGGGATGGAAAATATCTAAAGACGAAAGCAGAAAAGAGTGGGTGGATGACGGGCGTACGCCTCATCGTGAGCATGTGCTCATCGAAAAGAT